>JBQMQB010000162.1:0-3748 GCA_052172715.1 Giesbergeria sp.
GATCTTTCTACAATCGGGGTCCACACCACTTGGGAGGAGGCTGCGGACGTGCTGGGCAAACAGCTCTGCATCCGTCTTGCGCCCTGACCCACCACCAGCCATGAGCACCTCTGACGTCGTACGCGAAGCGCAATCCGCCGAAGATTACAACCCGCTGGCCAAGCAGAAAGCTGCCGCCAAACTCTCTCGCATCCCGATTAAGGTTGAGCATGGGCCTGTGCTGAAAAAGCCTGAGTGGATCCGTGTCAAGGCCGGCTCGCCCAGCACCCGTTTCTACGAGATCAAGCAGATCCTGCGGGAAAGCAAGCTCAACACCGTGTGCGAGGAAGCCTCCTGCCCCAACATCGGCGAATGCTTCGGCCACGGCACAGCCACCTTCATGATCATGGGCGACAAGTGCACGCGGCGCTGCCCGTTCTGCGACGTGGGCCACGGTCGCCCCGACCCGCTGGACCAGGAAGAGCCCCTGAACTTGGCGCGCACCATTGCTAAGTTGCGTCTGAGATACGCCGTCATCACCAGCGTGGACCGCGACGACCTGCGCGACGGCGGCGCGGGGCATTTCGTCGAGTGCATCCGCCAGATCCGCGCGCACTCGCCGAGCACGCAGATCGAAATTCTCACGCCCGATTTTCGCGGCCGTGACGACCGCGCGCTGGAGATCCTCAAGGCCGCGCCGCCCGATGTGATGAACCACAACCTTGAGACCGCACCACGCCTTTACAAAGAAGCACGCCCTGGCAGCGACTACCAGTTCTCGCTCAACCTGCTCAAGAAGTTCAAGGAACTGCACCCCGATATCCCCACCAAAAGCGGCATCATGGTGGGCCTGGGCGAGACGGATGAAGAGATCCTGGAAGTCATGCGCGACCTGCGCGCCCATGGCGTCAGCATGCTGACCGTGGGCCAGTACCTCGCACCCAGCACGAGCCATCTGCCGGTGCGCCGCTATGTGCACCCCGACCAGTTCAAGCTCATTGAGCAAGCCGCCTATGCCATGGGCTTCTCGCATGCGGCCGTTGGCGCCATGGTGCGCTCAAGCTACCACGCCGACCAGCAAGCCAAATTGGCCGGTATATAAGCGTTGGCTTGGAATCTGCGAGAGGCGAAAGCCACACCAATACCGACCGCATGCACGCCAATCTGTACGCCCTAGGCGCCATTGCGTTGTGGGCGTCCCTGGCCTCGTTGGGGGTTGCGCTCACCCATGTTCCACCCTTCCTGCTGACGGGCATCGCGCTGGTCATCGGCAGCGCTCCGGCTTGGCCTTTGGTGCTGCGCAACCCCTCGTTGTGGCGCATTCCGCCGCGCACACTGGCATTGGGGGTGTATGGGCTTTTTGCGTACCACTTTCTGCTGTTCATCGCGCTGCGCCATGCGCCGCCAGTCGAGGCCAATCTGGTCAATTACCTGTGGCCGCTGTTCATCGTGGTGCTGGCGCCTGTGGTGCTTCCGGGCGTCACGCTGCGCCTGCCGCATGTGCTGGCGGCGTTGCTGGGCTTTGGTGGGGCCGCTATGGCGATCGCAGGCGGGCGTGAACTGAGCGGAGCCCTGGCCTGGGGCTACCTGCCAGCACTGGCGTCGGCCTTTATCTGGGCCACCTATTCGCTGATGACCAAGCGCGTTGCGGCCTTCCCGACTACAGCGATTGGCCTGTTCGGGCTGGTGTCAGGCCTACTCTCCCTGCTGTGCCATGTGCTGCTGGAGCCCGCGGTGTCGCTGCAGGCACGCGACTGGGCCTTGCTGACGGTGCTGGGTCTGGGCCCGCTGGGGGCTTCGTTCTATCTGTGGGACAAGGCGCTCAAGCTAGGCGATGCACGGCACATCGGCATCCTGAGCTACCTCACACCACTGGCATCGACGGCGCTGCTCATGGTGGTGAGCGGGAGAGCCTTCAGCGCCAGCATCGCGCTGGCCACGGCCATGATCATTGCCGCAGCGGTGATGGGCATGCGGGCGCGCTAGGGTTGAATTTCGAGGTTTTCAGCGCCTTGTCGCTTATCCCATATGGATATCAGGCTATTTTTTCTGTAGCGCATTGCAGCACCGCAGCAGGCGAAGGCTGGCACATCCCCACCTCCAGCACTTCCTGCGCCCACAGCCGCAGCTTGCGCGTGTCAGCACGCAGCACCTCCTGCTTGATTGCCAGGATTTGCGCCGGGTGCATGGAGAAGGTGCGCAGACCCAGGCCCAGCAGCAGTTTCGTCAGAGTGAGATCGCCGGCCATTTCGCCGCACACCGACACGCTCTTGCCCTGGGCGCGGCATTCGGCGATCACGCCTGCAATCAGGTACAGCACCGCCGGGTGCATGGGGTCGTAGAGGTCGGCCACAGCCTCATCGGCGCGGTCGATGGCCAGGGTGTACTGAATCAAATCGTTGGTGCCAATCGACAGGAAATCGAAATGGCGCAGGAACATGCGCACTGTGAGCGCCGCGGCGGGCACTTCGATCATGGCGCCCAGGCGCACTGCACCATAGACCGCACCGCGCTCGTCGAGCTCGGCCTGCGCCAGGCGCACATGGGCCAGCGTCTGGCGAATTTCCTCGGCGTTCACCAGCATGGGAAACATGATGCCTACCCGGCCATGCGCTGCCGCACGCAGCGCGGCACGTATCTGCGTGCGGAACATGGCAGGGTCGGCAAGGCTCCAGCGAATGGCACGCTGACCAAGTGCCGGGTTGAGCGAGTCGTCCCGGCGCGTGCGGTCCAGTGGCTTGTCGGCGCCGATGTCGAGCGTGCGAATGGTGACGGGCAGGCCCTGCATCGCGTCGACCGCCTCCCGGTAGGCGTGGTATTGCTCCTCTTCGTCCGGCAGCTTGCCTTCGCGTCCCATAAAGAGAAACTCGGTCCGAAACAGGCCTACGCCCACGGCTCCGGCGGCGATGGCGACAGTGCCGTCGGCCGGCAGTTCAATGTTGGCCAGCAGCTCCACCTTCTCGCCGTCGATAGTGACTGAAGGCGTGTGGCGCAGGCGAAACAGCCGCTCGCGCTCAAGTTCGATCTGGCGCTGGCGAAAACCGTATTCGGCCAGGATGATGGCCGAGGGATCAACGATCACCACTCCCGCGTCGCCGTCGATGATCACCCAATCGTCTTGGCGCACAAGCTGGCTCGCTGACCGCGCCCCCACCACGGCGGGGATATCCATGCTCCGCGCCACGATGGCAGTGTGCGAGGTCTTGCCGCCCACGTCGGTGACGAAACCGGCAAACACGCTTTTCTTGAACTGCAGCATGTCTGCTGGCGAGAGGTCGTGCGCCACCAGCACCAGAGGCACGTCCACGGTGTCGTCCAATAGCAGATCTTGCGGGGTCTTGCGGCGCGGGCTGCTTGCGGGCGGCGCCACCGGGTTGGGCGCGCCCTTCATATGGCGCAGGATGCGTTCGACCACCTGTTCGAGATCGGCCTTGCGCTCGCGCAGGTACTCGTCTTCCATTTCATCGAACTGGCGCGCAATCAGTTCGAGCTGCGTGGTCAGCGCCCATTCGGCGTTGTAGAGCCGCTCCGTGATCCAGTGCTTGACGCCCAGCACCAGCATTTCGTCCTGCAGCAGCATCATGTGCACGTCGAGCAGGGCAGCCAGCTCGGGCGGTGCATCGCGCGGGATTTCGCCCTGCACCCGCGAGAGCTCTTGCATCACGGCATTGCGGCCGCTACGCACGCGCTCGATTTCGTCGTTTATCTGGTGCGGCTCGATGAAGTAGTGCGCCACGTCTACGCGGCTCGACCCCACCAGAACCGCACG
>JBQMQB010000162.1:3848-5802 GCA_052172715.1 Giesbergeria sp.
GCTCGATGAAGTAGTGCGCCACGTCTACGCGGCTCGACCCCACCAGAACCGCACGGCCGATGGCAATGCCGCGCGCGACCGCCAGACCGGGAATCGAAAACGTCATACGCTGAGCCCTCCCTTGCGTTCGCGAACGGACCTGTACGCCCGGGCCATAGTTATTGGCCCTCTCCGAATTTGTCGTCGATCATGGCCAACAACGCGTCCATGGCGGCCTGCTCCTCGGGACCGTCGGTTTCGATTTCGACCTCGCTCCCCATGCCGGCGGCCAGCATCATGACGCCCATGATGCTTTTGGCGTTGATGCGCCGGTCGCCCCGGCTCATCCACACCTCACATTGAAACCCGGCGGCCAGTTTCGTGAGTTTGGCCGACGCGCGCGCGTGCAACCCGAGCTTGTTGGTGATGGTCTTGCGGATCTTGATCATGGGTAGTCCACATCGGCCGGGGCAGCAACCGCTTGGCCCACTTGCATGACCCCCTGTGTGCCACCCACTACAGCGCGCTGCACCAGGCTATCGAGGCTTTCCATGCGATAGGTCACGGCGCGCAGCAGCATGGGCAGGTTCACACCGGTCACCAGCCGCGCCGACCGATGCGCCAGCAGCAGACGCTGGGCAATGTTGCTGGGAGTGGCGCCAAACAGATCCACCAGCACCAGCACCGGGCGCTCACCCGCATCGTCGAGCAGCGCCTGGGCTTGTGCCAGCGTGGTGTCGGGGTCTGCGTTAGGCGCTACATCGAGCGCACGCACGGCATCGCCGCAGTCGGGAAACACATGCATCGCGCATTCGCGCAGCGCGTGGCCGAGGGGCGCATGGGCAATGAGAAGAATGAGGGTGTTCATGCAGAGGGGGCTCACGCGGTGCACCAATTATGGCTGGATCGGGCGACGAACGAACCACAGCCAGGCGAGCACATTGCAGGCGAGGTAGATGCCGAGCGCTGCGCGGAATGCGCCCAGCGGCTGCAGCCCCACTGCTGCAAAGGCGTCGACCAAAACGCCAATGCCCCACTGCAGCACGAACACCCCGAAAAAAACGACGAGATTGAAGGCCGACAGCGCCCGCCCCGCCAGACGCGTATCAAAGGCCATTGCCACTGAAGGCAGTGCCAGCGACATAACGGTACAGGACACGCAGTACAGCGCCCAGGCCGCGGCACCCGCGCGCGGTCCCAGCAACAAGAGGCCCGTCATGACGCACAGCGACAGCGGCACGCCGCGCGCCATCACGCGGTTCAGATCGATTGAGCGGCGTGCCATCCACGGGCCGACCAGTCCCCATATCCAGAAGGTGCAGAGCATGGAGATGTTGATCCAAAACAGCCCCGTGGCCGCATCCCACGCGCTGTAATGCGCCACGCGCTGCATCCACGGGCCCGCCCAGAGCGTCTGCATGGTCACCATGCCGCCGTAGGTAAAAAAACCCAGGGGAGCGAGTCGACGAAAGTAAGGATTGCGCCACACTGCGGCATAGCCTGGTGGCGGTGGGGCAGATTCACTTGGTGCTTGCGCATTCGCCGCAGTGGTCCAGGCCGGGACACGAAGCGCGATCCACGCTGCAGCCATCAGCACCAACGCGGCAATGCCCCAGAACAGGGCCCGCCAACCCACCAGCGGCAGCAGCCATTGCACTGGCAAGGTCGAGGCCACCATGCCCAGAGAGCCGGTCATCAACATCCAGGAGTTGGCCCGCAATTGGGCTGCTGCGCTGTACCAACGCCGGTATCCGGTCAGCGGCGCCATCAGGCAGGCACTCACTCCGGCGCCAAACAGCACGCGCCCGACCAGAAGACCGGAAAACCCGCTTGCCTGTGCAAACACCAGGCAACCGAGAACCGCCACACTAAGAAACCCCAGCAGTACCTTGCGCGGGCCGTGGCGGTCCAGCCAATGACCCAGCGGCAACTGCGTTGCGGCAAAACCGAGAAAGTAGCCCCCCGAGAGCAGACC
>JBQMQB010000163.1:0-5791 GCA_052172715.1 Giesbergeria sp.
GCCTGCAGTTGCTGCAGCAGCGGCAGCGGGTCGTGGTCGTTGACGAAGCGCATGGTCTCGCCGGGGTGCAGCGAATCGAGCGCGCCAAAAATGGCGGCGTGGCGAAAACGCTTGGCAACGCCGCGTGCGTCGAAGGGGTAAATGGCGTCGGGCGAGGTGTGGTTGTGGGCGCTCATGGTGCAGAAATTTAAAGATTCATGAAGTAGGAATCTTTAGTGTACTGCCGACCAAAGCCGCGACCGCGTTAGCCCTGTCGGCAATGGGGCCGAATGGCGGGTACCCGCTACACCATGTCTTGCGGCCGCACCCAGGCATCAAACTGCTCGCCCGTCAGGTGCCCGCTGGCGACCGCCGCTTCGCGCAGGCTGAGGCCCCCTTTGTGCGCCGCCTTGGCAATTTGCGCCGCCTTGTCGTAGCCAATGTGCGGGTTCAGGGCTGTGACCAACATCAGCGAGCGCTCCAGCAGTTCGGTGATGCGCTCACGCCGCGGCTCTATGCCTTGTGCGCAGTGGTGGTCAAAGCTGTCCATGCCGTCGGCCAGTAGGCGCACGCTTTGCAAAAAGTTGTGGATCACCATGGGGCGGAACACGTTGAGCTCAAAGTTGCCTGAAGCGCCGCCGATGTTGATGGCCACATCGTTGCCCATGACCTGACAGCACAGCATGGTGAGCGCCTCGCACTGCGTCGGGTTGACCTTGCCGGGCATGATGGACGAGCCGGGTTCGTTCTCGGGAATGGCAATCTCCCCCAGCCCGCTGCGCGGCCCGCTGGCTAGCCAGCGCACGTCGTTGGCGATTTTCATGAGGCTCGCAGCCAAGCCTTTAAGGGCGCCATGGGCATTGACCAGCGCATCGCAAGTCGCCAGCGCCTCGAACTTGTTGGGCGCCGTCACCAATGGCAGGCCGGTCAGGTCGGCCAGTTCTTGCGCCACGGCCTGCGCATAGCCTTCGGGTGCATTTAGGCCCGTGCCCACCGCTGTGCCGCCCAAGGCCAATTCGCCCAGGTGCGGCAGCGCCGCACGCACATGCTGCTCGGCGTGGTGCAGCTGCGCCACCCAGCCTGAAATTTCCTGCCCCAGGGTGATGGGCGTTGCATCCTGCAAATGGGTGCGGCCGATTTTGACGATGTCGGCAAACGCTTCGGCCTTGCCGCCCAGCGTGGTGCGCAGGGCTTGCAAAGCGGGCAGGAGCTTGCGCACCAGGGCATGGACGGCAGCGACGTGCATGGCGGTAGGAAATACGTCGTTGCTCGACTGGCTCTTGTTCACGTCGTCGTTCGGGTGCACCAGCCTAGCCTCGCCGCGCGCGCCGCCCAGCAACTGGCTGGCGCGGTTGGCGAGCACCTCGTTCATGTTCATGTTGGTCTGCGTACCGGAACCGGTCTGCCAGACCACCAGCGGAAATTCGCCTGCGTGCGCATCGGCCATCACCTCGTCGGCCGCTGCGACGATGGCTGTGGCCTTGGCCGCGTCCAACAGCCCAAGCGACTGGTTCACGTAGGCGCTGGCGCGCTTGACCTGCGCCAGCGCGCGC
Source organism: Giesbergeria sp. (assembly GCA_052172715.1). Taxonomy (GTDB): domain Bacteria; phylum Pseudomonadota; class Gammaproteobacteria; order Burkholderiales; family Burkholderiaceae_C; genus Simplicispira. The sequence goes on from JBQMQB010000163.1 coordinate 1,533, forward strand.
AGCAACTCGGGTGCCATGCGCTCGCCCGAGATGTCAAAGTGCTGGAGTGAGCGCTGTGTTTGCGCCCCCCACAGGCGCTCGGCCGGTACTTCGATGGGTCCGAAGGTATCGCGCTCGGTGCGCGTGGCCTGGGGGCGGGATGGGATCATGGACAAAACTCCTTCGCGTTGCGTGTGTGGGCAGGCTGCGTGGTGCAGCATAGCGCCGCGGCGCATGCCATCCGTGGGGACGACAGCCCGGCGCAAGGCGGCGGCGCGATAATTTCATCTTTTCGCGCATCCGGAACCCGCCCCGCCATGACCACCAGCATCCGTCAAGAAGACCTGATCGAATCCGTTGCCGCTGCGCTGCAGTACATCAGCTACTACCACCCGGCAGACTACATCGCCCACTTGGCACGCGCCTGGGAGCGCGAACAAAGCCCCGCTGCCAAAGATGCGATGGCGCAAATCTTGACCAACAGCAAGATGAGCGCCACCGGCCACCGCCCAATCTGCCAGGACACCGGCATCGTCAACGTGTTCCTGAAAGTGGGCATGGACGTGCGCTGGGAAGGGTTTACAGGTAGCTTGGACGACGCCATTAACGAAGGCGTGCGCCGTGGCTACAACCACCCAGACAACACCCTGCGCGCGAGCGTGGTGGCCGACCCCCTGTTTGCCCGCAAGAACACCAAAGACAACACGCCGGCGGTCATCTTCACCGAGATCGTTCCGGGCGGAAAGCTCGACATCACCGTCGCAGCCAAGGGCGGCGGCTCGGAAAACAAGAGCAAGATGATCATGCTCAACCCCAGCGACAGCGTGGTGGACTGGGTGCTCAAAACCGTACCCACCATGGGCGCCGGCTGGTGCCCGCCAGGCATGCTGGGCATTGGCATTGGCGGCACCGCAGAAAAAGCCGTACTGATGGCCAAAGAAAGCCTGATGGACGACCTGGACATGTACGAGTTGCAGGCCAAATCGTCGCGCGGCGAGCCGCTGACGCAGACCGAAGAGCTGCGCCTGGAGCTGTTCACCAAGGTGAATGCCCTGGGCATTGGCGCGCAGGGCTTGGGCGGCCTGACCACGGTGCTCGACATCAAGATCAAGATGTACCCCACGCACGCGGCCAGCAAGCCTGTGGCGATGATCCCGAACTGCGCCGCCACGCGCCACGCGCATTTCGTCATGGACGGCTCAGGCCCGGTCTACCTCGACCCACCCTCGCTCGACCTCTGGCCCAAGGTCGACTGGGCGCCGGACACGCAAAAGAGCCGCCGCGTCAACTTGGACACACTTACCCCCGCCGAAGTCGCCAGCTGGAAACCCGGCGAAACATTGCTGCTGAACGGAAAAATGCTCACCGGCCGGGACGCCGCGCACAAGCGCATCCAGGACATGCTGGCCAAGGGCGAACCGCTGCCGGTCGATTTCACCAACCGCGCCATTTACTACGTCGGCCCAGTGGACCCGGTCAAGGGTGAGGCAGTCGGCCCTGCGGGCCCTACCACGGCCACGCGCATGGACAGTTTCACCGAGATGATGCTCGCCAAGACCGGGCTGATCGCCATGATCGGCAAGGCCGAGCGCGGCCCAGTGGCCATCGAAGCCATCAAGGCGCACAAGAGCGCCTACCTGATGGCCGTGGGCGGAGCGGCGTACCTGGTTTCCAAGGCGATCAAGACCGCCAAGGTCGTCGGCTTTGCAGACCTGGGTATGGAAGCCATCTACGAATTCGATGTCGTGGACATGCCTGTCACGGTGGCGGTCGATTCTGGCGGCACCAGTGCCCACATCACCGGCCCGGCCGAATGGCAAAAGCGCATTGCGGCAGGTGACTTCATCGAACTGGCCAACGCCTGATCCGGGCTTGCCCGGCGTGCCTGCAACTTTGGCTTTCGGCGCTGCGTGCAATGCGCCCATAGGCGTGTTCGACAGCGGCATTGGTGGCCTGAGCGTGCTGCAGGCGCTGCGTGCCGCGCTGCCCGCAGAACGCTTCGTTTACCTGGCCGACACCGGGCACGCACCCTATGGCGAGCGCGGCGATGCCTTCGTCACGCGGCGCACGCACACCGTCGCGCGCTACCTGGTACGGCAGCACGGCGTCAAGGCGCTGGTGGTGGCCTGCAACACAGCCACTGCGGCGGCGATGGACGGCTTACGTGCGCGCTACCCTGGCCTGCTGCTGATTGGTGTGGAACCTGCACTCAAACCAGCCGCCAGCGCCACACACACCGGCCAGGTGGCAGTGATGGCCACGCGCGGCACGGTCGGCAGTGCGCGCTTTGCCCGCCTGCTCTCCAAAATGCCAGACACTGTGCAGTTCCGGGTGCAGGCCTGCGACGGGCTGGCCAGCGCCATCGAAGCGGAGGTTGCGTGCACGGCGGACGAATTAAGCAGTGCGCATTCCCACACCGTCAGCCTGTGCGAACGCTACCTGCAAACCCTTGGCCCGTGGGGCAACGCGCCGGGCCAGGCCGATACCCTGGTGCTCGGCTGCACCCACTATGTGTTTGCGCAAGCTGTGCTGCGCGAACTGCTCGGAGCGCAGGTGGTGGTCCTCAGCACGGGCGAGCCGGTGGCGCGCCAGACGCAGCGCCTGCTGGCCGCACAAGACCTGCTGCGGCCGCAGGGGATGGATTCTGATCTGTGTCTGCTGAGCACAGGCCAGGCCCACACGCTGACCATCGCGGCAGGGCGTTGGCTCGGCTTGGCGCAGTCGGCACGCAGCCTGTCTGCGACGGGCCGAAACTTCAAGTAAAAAATAGCCTGTAGCGCTTATTTATCAAGCGCCAACAGCTACACTTTCAATAGCATCTGGTTGCCACAACCTTGCACCGGTGTGCTCGCAATACGCAAGGTACATGCGCAGGTCAAATTCAAGCTGGTGGTAGCGCGGCTCCATGTGCTCGCAGAGCTTGTAGAACGCCTTGTCGTGCTCGCCCTCGCGCAGGTGGGCCAGTTCGTGCACCACGATCATGCGCAGGAAGTCTTCAGGGGCGTGGCGAAATACCGAGGCAATGCGGATCTCGCGCCGCGCGCTCAAGCGGTTGCCCTGCACGCGTGAGGTGCGAATCTGCAGACCCAGGGCGTTGCGCACTGCGTGCATGCGGCTGTCAAACAGAGTTTTGTGCAGCGGTGGGGTGCTGCGCAGGTACTGCGCCTTGAGTGCCGCTATGTAGTCAAACAGGGCCTTGTCGCTGCGTACCTGGTGCACCTGCGGATATTTGCGCAGGAGCAAGCGGGCCAGCTCTTGGCCATCGCCCGACAGAAGGTGCGCTGCCTGTGCCTGCAGCGCCTGGGGATACCCGCCCAGCAGACGGGTCACCACCGTGCGTGGGTCAGCAGGCCTCAATGCAGGTGGCGCGGGCGCCGCCCGCCACCGCCGTGGCCGCCGCCCGGGCCACCAGAGCCACCAGGGCCCCGCGGGGATTTGCCGATTTCCAGAGAATTCACCAGATCGTCGAAACGCTGGGTAAACAATTTGTCGATTTCAGCCACGACGCCGCCCAGTTCGGCACCATCAAAATGGCGCTCCATGGTGTTGACCACGTCCTGCACCAACAGATCACGCTGCACCTGCATGATGGCGGCCGGAGTGGGGCCCACAAACACGATGCTGAAATCGTCACGCGAGTCGCCCTCTTCCTGCTCCTCTTCGTCGTCCTCATCGAACTCAACGTCGTAGAACGTAATTTCAAGCGCAGCGCCCTGCTCGGCCAGCTCGTTGAGGTTCATGCACATTTCATCGAGCGACTGGCGAAAATCATCGTCACCGCGCACCGTCCAGCACATTTTCAGTATGTGGCGCTTGGCATCGAATTCGATGCCGGGCTCTTCTTCGTAGGCGCTGGCCGCGCCATCGGCAAGCGAGCGGGCACCGGCGTACTTCCAGAGGGGTTTGAGAGCGTCTTGGAGCTGCTCATACGCCACTTCTGCACGAAGTGGAACTTCACCGTGCACGTGGATTTCTAGGGGAGCGTTGAAATGAGACATGGTTGGTCCTGGTGGTGCCCCGAGCCGGGATCGAACCGGCACGCCCTCTTTCGAGAAGCGGCGGATTTTAAGTCCGCAGTGTCTACCAATTTCACCATCGGGGCGCTGGATTGAACAGGCTTCGCACAGCGTAACGCTGCCACAGCAGCCGCGCAATGCAGTTCTGTGCTCCAGATGCATCCGTTTTGAGACAGACAAAGAAAAAAGGGAAGCTTTACAGCTTCCCTTTTTTAAAGTTGGAGCGGGAAAAGAGGCTCGAACTCTCGACCTCAACCTTGGCAA
>JBQMQB010000164.1:0-5734 GCA_052172715.1 Giesbergeria sp.
ACGGCGCCACCGAGGGCTACCAGCCGCTGCGCGAGCAGCTCGCCGCCTTCATGGCAGCCAAGGGCGCGCAGGATGTGGCGCCCGAGCAGCTCATCGTCACCACCGGCAGCCAGCAGGCGCTCGATTTGCTGGGCAAGACGCTGATCAGCCCCGGTGACAAAGTCATTGTCGAAGGCCCGACCTTTCTGGCCACCATCCAATGCTTTCGCCTGTACGGCGCCGAGCTGATCAGCGCGCCCATCGACGCCCACGGCGTGCAGACCGACGAACTCGAAAAGCTCATCGCCGAGCACAAACCCAAGTTTGTGTACCTGATCCCCACCTTCGGCAACCCCAGCGGTGCCATGCTGAGCCTGGAGCGCCGCAAGCAGGTGCTGGAGATGGCCGCCCGGCACCAGACGCTGATTGTCGAGGACGACCCCTACGGCGATCTGTATTTTGGCGAGGCCCCGCCGCCCAGCCTGCTGGCGCTCGCGGCCCAAGTGCCGGGCAGCCGCGAGCTGCTGGCGCACTGCGGGTCTTTGAGCAAGGTGCTTTCCCCTGGCCTGCGCGTGGGTTGGATGATCGCGCCGCCCGAGCTGCTGGCCAAGGCCACCATGTGCAAGCAGTTCAGCGACGCACACACCAGCACCTTTGCGCAGGCCACCGCTGCGCAGTACCTCAAGGCCGGCCGCATGCCCGCCACGCTGGCCAAGGTGCGCGCGGTGTATGCCGAGCGTGCCCAAGCCATGGGCGACGCGCTGCGCACGGAGTTGGGCGATGCCATTGAGTTCGTGCAGCCCCAAGGCGGCCTGTTCGTCTGGGCACACCTCACAGGTGCGGGCGGTAAGGTGGCGGACGGCAATGTGTTTGCCAAGCGCGCCATCGAGCAGGGTGTGGCTTTTGTGCCGGGCACGCCGTTTTACTGCGCCAACCCCGACAACGCCACGCTGCGCCTGTCGTTCGCGACAGCCGATGTGGCGAATATTCGCGAAGGCGTGGCGCGCCTGGCACGCGCCCTGTAGTCGCCATGGCCGACACCAAAAGCGCCGAACAGCGGCTTGAAAACCTGGAGCTCAAGCTCAGCTACCTCGAAGATCTGGTGGATGGGCTAAACCTCAGCGTGTACCGCCAGCAGGAGCAGATCGACCGTCTGGCGCGCGAGGTAGTGCAACTGCGCCAGCAGGCGCCTGGGGCGCAAGACGGCGGGGTGTTCAATCTGCGCGACGAGCTGCCGCCGCATTACTGATGCGCCTTTGCGGGCGAATCGGTCGCGCCGTAGGCAACCGATTGCAGGTCTAACTGCTATATATAGAATAGCTGTTAGCGCAATGCTAATAAGCGCTAGCGGCCAATAAAGGCCTGAATTTTTGGATGGCGAGCACGGTCCATTTAGGCTGAGATTTTCGGTTCATCGTCTGCGGCGGCGGTGGATATTCGGTCGCGTCCGCTGCGCTTGGCGCTGTAGAGAGACTGGTCGGCGCGGTTCAGCAGATCGTGCAGGCTGCGGTCCTCGGGGCACAGGCCGGCAAGGCCGATGCTCACGGTCACCTTGAAGGCTTCGCCCGCAGCGGTGGTGAGCGGCATGGCGCGCACGCCCACCAGAACGCGCTCGGCGATTTCGCTGGCATTGCCCACATCCGTCTGCGGCAGCAGCACGCAGAATTCTTCGCCGCCCAGGCGTCCCACGCTGTCGCTGGCCCTGAGCTGCGCCTGTACCGTCTGCGCAAAGGCGGCCAGCACGCGGTCGCCTTCCAAGTGGCCGTTGCGGTCGTTGACATTTTTGAAGTGGTCGAGGTCCAGCATCAGCAGGCTCATGGGCTCGCTGTTCTGGCGTGCGCTGGTATAGGTTTTCTCTGCAATTTCGAGAAACGCACGCCGGTTGGCCATGCCTGTGAGCATGTCGGTGGTGGCCAGGCGCTGCAGTTCTCGTTCCAAGTTTTTGCGCTGCGTCACGTCGCGGTAAATGCCCTCAATACCGGAAAATTGACCGTTGTGGTCGAACAGGAGGTGGCTGCTGATGGAAATGTCGATGATGGTGCCGTCTTTGCGCACCATCTGGCCTGAAAAATCAGCCACTTCGCCGTGCGCCATGATGGCCGCTTTAAAGGCGTCACGGTCCTTGCTCTGCGGGTAATACGACTCGGCTGTGTGCCCTTCGATCTCGTGCGGCTCGTACCCGAGTACTCGGCGCACGCCAGGGCCCACGTGCTGCACCACACCCTGGGCGTTGGTGCGGTAGTACACATCCTGCATGCTTTCAAACAAGCGACGGAAGTTGTGCTCGCTCTCGCGCAGCTGCTGCTGGATCTCGCTCATGTGCGTCATGTCCATGCCGCACATGAGCACTGCGGGCTTGCCCTCGATCACCAAGGCCACGCTGGAGACCAGCACCATGCGAAGGTTGCCAAGGCTGGTACGGATCCGAAACTCCGAGGGCTTGTTGGGCGTTGCGGCGAGCCCATTCCCCCGGCTGCTGACGTGGAAGATGCGCTCGCTCGAGCGCTGCTTGTCCAGCGGGTGCACGAATTCGTTGGTCGTGTGCCCGTGGAGCAACTCAGGGGATGCCACTTCAAACAGCGCCGCGCTGGCCGCGTTGGCATACACGATGACGTCGTTTTGGGACAGCAGCACCGCGCCGGGCAGGGTGTGCAGCAGTTCTTGCATGGCTGACATCTGGAAGGTGAGCGCTATGGGAAGTGAACCATTGTGGCACCTGGGCGCTACAGGTGGCTGACGAGCGCGCTACCATTGGCCATGAAAAAAACCTTTGCCCTGCATGTCGAGGGCCTGCACCCCGACCGACGCCTTGACGCCATCAAGCACGAAATTCGCAAATACCTGCGCCGCGAACGCGGCAAGCCGTTGCCGGAAGGCATGGATTTTTGGGACTTCGATTGCCGCTTCGCCCTGCCACCGAGTGCCCCAGAATCTGTGGCGATGGCGGACATGATCGGGTTGATTGACGCCGCTGCCGCAGCGCAGGCTGGGCAGTTTTACCTGGAAATTTTGGCGCGCGCTGCCAAGCGCCCGCCGCGCATTCACCCGACCGAGAGTGCCGACGGGACGCCGATTGCCGCTGCGCCTTACGTAGAGGACTGACCGTCAGGCGTGTCTGCGCCCAGCGCAGGCAGCAAGCCGGCAGCGCGCAACTTGTCTTTCTTGCTTGGGCGCTTGCCCTTGATGCCGCCAGTGCCTGTGTTTGCCTCTGCTGGCGCTGCTGTCGGCTCAAAGCCTGGAACGACCTCGCGCACCAGCTGCATTCCCAGACGCTTTTCGATGAGCCGCATGTGCGGCTCGCTCTCGGGCACCACAAAGCTCACCGCCACCCCTTGCTCGCCGGCACGGGCGGTGCGGCCAATGCGGTGCACGTAGTCGGCGCTGGAGCGGGGCAGGTCAAAGTTGACCACGGCAGGCAGCAGGCTGATATCAAGCCCGCGCGCGGCCAGGTCTGTTGTCAGCACCACTTGCCATCGGTCGGCTTTGAATTCGTCGAGCACCTGGCGCCGTGCGCCCTGGCTGAGGCCACCATGAAACGGCGTGGCAAAAATGCCTGCCTTGTAGAGCTTCTCGGCCACATGTTCCGCCGTGTACTGCGTGGCGACAAAGACCAGCACGCGGCTCCAGCCTTCTTGGGTGACGAGATGGCGCAGCAACTGCGTGCGCCGCTCGGGATCTACCGCGATGCTGCGCTGCGCAATGGCCGGTGCCTCTGCGGGGGCGTCCACCCGAATGTGCAGCGGATCGTGCAGCAGGGTTTTTGCAAGCGTTTGCACCTTTCCGGGGAACGTGGCGGACAGGAGCAGGTTTTGCCGCTTTGTTGGTAACAAGGCCAGCACTTGTGCAAGTTCCTCAGCAAAACCGAGGTCCAGCAGGCGGTCGGCCTCGTCGAGCACCAAGGTCTGCACATCACCCAGGCGCAGTGCGTTCTGGCGCACCAGGTCCAGCAGGCGCCCCGGCGTGGCCACGACGATGTCGGCGCCGCCGCGCAGCGCCATCATTTGCGGGTTGACTGAGACGCCGCCAAATGCGAGCGCCACTTCGACTCGCAGCAGGCACGCTGCGGCACACTCGCGCAGCACCCCGCCGCATTGCAGCGCCAGTTCGCGCGTGGGCACCAGCACCAGCACGCGCACCTTGTGGGGGCGGTCGCTGGGCTGTGCCGTCACGCGCTGCAGCAAGGGGAGGGCGAAAGCGGCAGTTTTGCCCGAACCGGTGGGCGCCTGCGCGAGCACATCACGGCCAGCGAGCACGGCAGGGACCATCTCGGCCTGGACAGGAGTGGGTGTGGTGTAGCCGCGCGCCAGCGCAGCCTGGGCGAGGGCGCTGGTGAGACCGAGTGCAGAAAAAGGCATGGAAGACACGGAAGAAGAAGGGGGCGCGACGTGGCGCGAGAAAGTTGGCAAGGAGCCAGGCGAGGGCAGCAGGAATTGTGCGCCAGCGCCGGGGCGCCGCGATAATCCTGCGGCATGAACTTCGTTTACGACCCGGCGGCCATCGTCCACAGCATTCAGCTGGCGGTTGCGCCCGTGTTTTTGCTCACGGCGGTATCGGGAATGATAGGCACCGTGGCCAACCGTCTGTCCCGCATTGTGGACCGGGCGAGGGTATTGGAGGCCCAGCGACGCGGCCCGGAAGATACGCAGGCGCACGTGCGCACCCTGGCTGAGCTGGCGCTGTTGCGCACCCGTGGCTGGTTGGTCACGCTGTGCATCGGGCTGCTCACTTTGTGTGGTTTTTGCATCGGGTTGACCATTCTTTTTTTGTTCCTCGGCCAAACAACTGAGTTCGACAGCCCGCGATGGGCTGTGGCAAGCTTTCTGACAGGGGTGATGTGCTTCCTGACGGCACTGGTGCTGTTTTTTATTGAGACGGTGGTCGCCACACGCATTCTCAACTTCGGCCACGCGAGCAGGCTGCCATGAGCCGGTTGCAGCGCACGGCCGGTTCAGGTGGCCTGGTGTATTCCACAGAAGCAGGGCGCATGTGCCCAGGCTGCCGCAAGCCGGTGACCGACTGCGTCTGTACGAAATCTGTGGCGCCTGCGGGCGATGGGGTTGCCCGTGTGGCCTGCGATACCCAAGGTCGGCGAGGCAAGGCTGTCACCGTGGTGCGCGGCCTGCCTTTGGCGCAAGACGCACTGGCGCAGATGGCGCGCGAATTGAAGGCCGCTTGCGGTGTGGGCGGCACGCTCAAGGCAGGTGTCATCGAGCTGCAAGGCGACCATGTGGACCGCGTGCTGGCCGAACTGACCACGCGTGGCTTGCGTGCCAAGCGCGGCAAATAGTCCTCACGTGTCCGCCGGTGCCAGCCAGTTACGCGCCGCTGCCATGACGCACTGGGTCAGGCGCTCTAGCGGCGCCTGTGCGCTGCGCAGGTGCACCCAGAACAGGGGAATGTTCAGGTCGCTATTGGGAAGCAAACGCACCAGCCTGCCGTCTAGCAACTGCTCCTCGATCAAGACAAAGGGGTGCATGCCCCAGCCCAGGCCGCGCTCACAGCCGCGCACGTAGCCGTCGTTCGAGGGCACATAGTGGTGTGGTGGGTGCGCGCGGGTCGGCAGACCTTGCTGCGTCAGCCATTGTTCCTGCAGGCGGTCCTTGGGGTCAAAGCTCAGCATCGGGGCCGTGGCCAAGGTCTCCACACGGACGCCATGCGGCCAATGGCGTGCGACAAAACCGGGGCTGGCGGCGGCCACATAGCGCATGGTGCCCAGCGGCCAGCTGTTGCAGCCGGCAATGGAGGCAGTGGTGGC
>JBQMQB010000165.1:0-5700 GCA_052172715.1 Giesbergeria sp.
ATTTTTCTAGCTGGTCGCGCACCTGCTGCAGCGCAGCCGGGTCTTCCATGGTCGTCAGGTCGCCCGGATCGCGCCGCTCGGCGACCGCTTGCAGGGCGCGGCGCAGCAGTTTTCCGCTGCGCGTCTTGGGCAGTGCCGTCACAAAGAACACGCGCGACGGCCGAGCCACGGCGCCCAGCTGGCCATCCACCTGCTTCATCACCTCGCCTTCGAGCTTGAGCCGCGCGGCGGCATCATCGAGGCCGGTGGCATCGCGCGGCACGGCAAAGGCCATGGCCACCTGGCCCTTGAGGCTGTCGGCCACTCCCACCACTGCCACTTCGGCAATATTCGGGTGCGACGAGATCGATTCCTCAATCTCACGCGTGCCCAGCCGGTGGCCGGCAACGTTGATCACGTCGTCGGTACGGCCCAGAATGAAGTAATAACCATCGGCATCCCGAATGCCCCAGTCGAAGGTGCTGTAGATCTGACGGCCGGGGATGGTGCTCCAGTAAGTGCTGACGAAACGCGCGTCGTCGCCCCATACGGTCTGCATACAGCCGGGGGGCAGTGGGCCTTCGATAGCGACCACGCCTTTCTGGTTAGGCTCGGTCAGCTCTTCGCCCGTGGCCTCGTCAATGAGCTTGACGTTGAAGCCGTACACCGCTTTGCCTGGACTGCCAAAGCGTGTTGCCTGCGGTTCGATCCCGTTGACCAAGGTGAGGATGGGCCAACCGGTCTCGGTCTGCCAGTAGTTGTCAATGATGGGCACCTGCAACGCTTCGCTGATCCACTGCGCTGTGGGCTCGTCAAGCGGCTCGCCGGCCAGCCACAAGGCCTTGAGGCTGGAGACGTCGTACTTCGTGAGCCAGGAGGGGTCTTGCTTTTTGAGCACACGCACCGCCGTGGGGGCAGAGAACATGTGCGTGACCTTGTACTTCTCGACAATGCTCCACCAGATACCGGCATCAGGCCGCGTCGGGAGGCCTTCGTACATGATGGTGGTCATGCCGGCGATCAGCGGGCCATAGATGATGTAGCTGTGGCCGACCACCCAGCCGATGTCGCTGGTGGCGAAGTAAACCTCACCGGCGTGCGCATCGAAGATGTGCTTCATGCTCGCGGCCAGCGCCACGGTGTAGCCGCCCGTGTCGCGCTGCACGCCCTTGGGCTTGCCCGTGGTGCCGCTGGTGTAGAGCGTGTAGCTGGGGTGCGTGGACGGCAGCCACTCGCACGCCACCTCGGTGTTCATGTGCTGCGTGCGCAACTCGCTCCACAGGTGGTCGCGGCCCGATTCAAGTTGCATGGGCACCAGGCCCCGGTCGACCAGCAGCACGGCCTGCGGCTTGTGGCTGGAGAGACGAATGGCCTCATCCAGCAGCGGCTTGTACGCCACTGCCTTGCCGCCGCGCGAGCCGGCGTCGGCGCTCACGACCAGCACTGGCGTTGCGTCCTCGATGCGGGACGCCAGCGACCCCGAGGCAAACCCACCAAACACCACGCTGTGCAGCGCACCAATGCGGGCGCAGGCCAACATGGCAAACGCTGCTTCGGCCACCATCGGCATGTAGATAAGTACGCGATCGCCTTTGTTGACCCCAAGCGCCAGCAAACTTGCCGCCATGCGCTGCACCTCAGCGTGCAGTTCCCGGAAGCTGTAGCTGCGCTCGGTGTCGGTTTCGGTGGAAATGGCGACCAGTGCGGCCTGATCAGGCCGCTCGGCCAGATGGCGGTCTACCGCGTTGTGGCACAAATTGGTGGTGCCGCCGACATACCAACGGGCAAACGGCGGGTTGCTGTAATCGCACACCTGCTCAGGCGGCGTCTGCCAATCGATCAGCCGAGCCTGCGTGGCCCAGAAGTCGTCGCGGTGGTCAATGGATTGGCGATAGAACTTGGCGTAACTGGTCATAGAACAGGTCTCCTGGGGCAGCCCAACATCCGCATAGTACGGCGATTTTGAATTCATAATTATTCATGACGGGCTTTCTAGAAGCTGACGCGCGCCATCTGTACCGAATGTTATGCACCGCGGCGCCTAAAAAGACAAACGTTTTCCCTGTGTTTTGTCATGCTGCCGGGGTGCCTGCAGAAAGACCCATTCCCGTAGATGCGCCGACAGTCTTGGCGGCGAAGGCAGCCGCATTGCGCAAGACGTCAATATCCTCCTGCAAGACCATGGCCTTCTCGGCACGGGCTAGTGCGGTGCCTGCGTGGTGCAGCGCAGCGGCACGCATCGCGTCGTCGCCACACAAGGCCAAGGCAAAGAAGGCCTTTTGCAGGCGCACGCCGACCTCCAGGCAAGCTGCGCCATCGCGCGCAATAGGCGTGAAGGCGTCGTTGAACATGTCGGCCACGTCCAGTGTCGGCACTTCAACCCGGTCGTAGCGCGGCGGTTTGGGCGCTTTCTCACTGGGCGTACGCCAGAGCACGAACAACCGCGCCAGCGTCCCCACGATGTCGATGGCCGTGCCAGGGTCGTTCACCGCTGGCGAGAGCGCACGTCCGGCAATCTCGGAAAGCACCACCAAGCCAAAGCGCGGATCGTCGTCAAACAAACGGTCACCCCCGATGTGAAAGGCGCGCACCAGCGCCTGGTCGTCCACCGGCTCGGTGAACGCCGGGTCGGTGGTATAGAAGGCAAGCGCGCGCCCAGGCAGTGCAAAGGCGCCGGGCAGCGCGTGCACGACCACCCTTGCGTCGACTTTTTCGGCGAAGCTCTGCACGGCTTCCATGTCGATGCGCTGCACGTACCCCACTTCGTTTGAAAAAACCGCGTCGCCTACTGGCTGGCGGTTCGGCGAAATCGGCATACCGCCCAGCGTGGGGGCATCGCGCCGCCGACGCATCACGGCGGCGGTGGAGCGTTCGGCCTGGTCGATGGTGGTACCCAGACGCCCCAGGCGCGCAATGCGGTCCATCCAGCGCACAAAGGTGAAGATCACGAACGTCAACACCAACAGTGTGAGCGAGAACAGCGCAAACCGGCCATTGCCTTCGAAATACTGGTTTTTGGACGCCGTGAGCGCCACTACGCTGAATATGAAGGCGCCGATGAAGCTCGACAGCGCGTTCTGCGATACGTCGTCGGCGATGACCAGTGGAAAGCTGCGCGGCGTGGCGGTGCTGCTGGCCGATGAGTACGCTGAGACCATTGACGCCACGGCAAACATGGCAATCGGCAGCATGCTCGCCGCCATGACCGAGAGCAGGGTTTGCATCGAATCGGTGGTGATGACCGGCACCAAGTCGCTCTCTTCCAACTGGTCAGACAACTTTGCGACGAAGACCGCCAGCACCGACACCAGGCCAATGAACAGCGGTTTGACCCACAGACGTTCGCGCACCCGGCGCAGTACGAAGCGCAGGGTGTCGCGCGAAAAAATCGACTTGAACGAGGAGCTGTCCGGCCCGGCCATGGGAGCTGCGCTATTTGATGAGTGCGAGTGCCTCGCGGAACGAGGGATGCTCACAGGTCGCCAGCCACTCAAACGCAACCATCTCTGTGGTCACCAGCTCGGCGCCTGCCCCAGCCAGGCGGTCGTAGGCTGCGTCGCGGCTGCGTTCGGTACGGGAACTGCAGGCGTCGGTGACCACCCAGACCTCGAATTCATCTTCCAACAGGCCGAGTGCCGTTTGCAGCAGGCACACATGCGCCTCACAACCGGCAATGACGATGCTGTTGCGCGCTGCGGATGCCTGCGCGGTTTTTTGCATGTGCTTGGGTAGGCTGCGCGCGTTGCCTGCCGGTGGCTTTTCCGGGGGCCGCAGCCACTCGCCAAGGCCTTCTTCGGCCGCGCCGAAGTGCATCTTGGCAAGCGTGTCCTTGCACAGCGCGCGCAACCGGGCATCGTTGGGGCCAAGGCGCGAGGGGTTTTGTTCGGTGCCCCACACGGGCACTTGCATCAACTGGGCAAATTTCGCCAGACGAATGGCGTTGGCGAGGGTCGCCTCTGCGTCGTGGATGACAGGCATCAGGCGCTCCTGATAGTCCACCAGCACCAGCTGGCATTCGGAGGCTTCAAGCAACATGGGGTTTCCTTCTTGGGTTCGGTTGCGCTCCATTGTCGCCGTGCACGTCAGGCCGGCAAACTGGCGAGCGATTCCGCGAGCGTCTGAGCCATGAATACGCAATTGCTGGCATGTGGAACGCAGTCGGTACTCCAGAACGCCCCCGCGCCCGCAGCGTGCAAAGTGGCCAGGTCGGCATCGGACAGCAAAGCATGCGTCACGGCTACATCCACCGACAAAGCGCCCGCTGCCAACAGCAGCCGCGTGGCTTGCGCGAGCGTGTGACCGGTGCTGGCCATATCGTCGAGCAGCACCACACGGCGCCCGACTACCGGCATTGGCGGCAGGGTCACCGTCACGCTGCGGTCGCCATGGCGCGTCTTGTGGCACACCGCATGGTCAAAACCGTGGCGCGCTGCCGCTTGGGCCACCCATTGGGCCGATTCACCGTCCGGCCCCATCAGCAATGGCGATGCGTGCTGCGCTGCAATCCAATCGGCAAGCAGCGGCGCGCCGCTGACTACGGCGCAGGCGCGGGCAGGTACCGCCTCTTCAAGTCGGGCCACACGGTGCAGATGCGGATCGACGGTGACGACAGCGTCAAACAAACTGGCCAGAAACGGACCGACGATGCGCTGGCTGACCGCCTCGCCTGGGTGAAACGCAATGTCCTGGCGCATATAGGCGAGGTAGGGCGTGACCAGTGTCAGGTGCTGCACACCCAAGCCGCGAGCGGCCTGCGCGGCAATCAACAGCTCCACCAGCTTTTCGTTGGGCTGGTACAGGCTGCGCAGCAGCACGGCGCGGTGCGGCAGCTGCCCGGCACCGTCAACAGGCAGGCGCAGGCGGATTTCGCCGTCCGGGAACCGGTGGCACTCGACAGCCAGTGGCACCAGGCCCGTGGCTGCGGCCAGGCGCGCGCCAGCCAGTGCCTCGTCATCGAAATACAGCAAACAACCGCCGCCGTTCGAGGGCGATGAGGTTTTGGTGTCCATGCTCAACCCTCCTCCAACGCGGCGCCCGGTGGCACCTCGGCGTTGATGTGGTAGCCGCTGGCCTTGGCGCACGCTTGGCGTGCAAACTCCAGGTCGGCCGGGAAACTGGCGTGCACCCGGTACAGCGGCGTGCCGACCTCGACCGCATCGCCCAGCTTTCGCAGCAGATCGACGCCCGCTACTTGAACAGTAGGCGCACCGGCGAAGCGCGCAATCCGGGCAATCTGCTGGTTGTCGATACCCGCGACCACGCCGGCAGCGGGCGCCTTAATCTCAAAGCTGAGCCGCCCGAGCTGCAGACGTGCAAGGTCAAAAGCACGCGCACCCTGAGCAGCAATGATGGCCTGCATGCGCGCCAGAGCGCGACCAGAATCGAGAATGTCCCGCGCGATGGCGTACCCAGCCCCGCCGCGTACATCCGGATGGAACTCGATCATGCGGCCCGCCAGGCGCAGCGCCTTCTCGCGCAGGTCGTGTGGTGCCAAAGGGTCGTTGTGGAGCACCCGCATCACGTCGCGTGCTTCGAGCAGCGGGCCCACGCCCTGCCCCACGGGCTGGCTGCCATCGGTGATGACCACATCCAGCACCAGCCCCAGCCTGCGGGCAACGTACTCAAACAGCCGACGCAGGCGCTGCGCCTCGGGCATGGAGCGCATCTTGGCGCTCGGGCCCAGGGGAATATCGAGCAGCAGGTGGGTGGAGCCTGCGGCCA
>JBQMQB010000166.1:0-1982 GCA_052172715.1 Giesbergeria sp.
TCCTTGCGGGCCGCCTCGTCCAGCCCGAGCACGTCCACCAGGTAGGTGTCGATGCCGCCAAAGTCGGCGTCCACTCGGTGCAGGGCGGCGTCGAGAAAATCTTCCTGCACGCGCCAGAGCACCGCCAGCACTTCCGAAGGGGCCAGGCTGCCCAGCCCTTCGGGGCGGCGGTAGAGGCCGTTGGTGAGCAGGTAGTCTTCCATGACGGTGGCGCGCGGCACGCCCAGGGCCAGCAGGATGAGCGCGGCCGCAAAACCGGTGCGGTCTTTGCCTGCGGTGCAGTGGAAGACGATGGGGCTGTCGTTGTCGAGCAGCAGGCGAAACATTTCGGCAAAGCGCGGGGCGTTGTCGTGCACAAAGCAGCGGTAGGTTTCCTGCATCAGGCACACGGCGTCTTGCGCGGTCAGTTGCTGGCCGTGCTGCTGCAAGGCCAGGGCGCGGTGGATGACGGTGGGCTCGATGGTGAGCGGGTGGTAGGCCACGCCGGGCAGTGCGTAGGCCTGGGCGGCGCGCTCGCTGTCGCCCCGGAAGTCGATCGCGCGGGTAATGCCCAGCGCCTGCACAACGGCCTGGTCTGCCGGGGTCAGCGCCGCCAGGTGGTCTGAGCGGAACAGGCGCCGCCAGCGCAGGGTTTGGCCACCCAGGCCCTGGTAGCCGCCCAGGTCACGGAAGTTGCTGGCACCGACAAGCGGCAGTGAGCGGGTGGTGGCTTCAGGCAGTGGGGCGTTGCTGGAAAAATCTGGTGTTTGCATGGGAGCCGAGCGTAGCGCACGCGCTCGTTTTCACGCGTCGCCTGCGGTACTGCGACAAGGCTCCTAGACCAGGCTCGGCCCCACCCACACGCCGCTGCGCAAGCCCTCGGGCCGCTCGGACGACCACACTTGGCCGCTGGCGGCCCAGGCCTGTTCCTGCACGTTGAGCCCGGCAAACACACCGTAGCCTTCGCCAGGGCAAATTTCCTGCCCGGCACACAGCGTCTCGCCCACTTTAATGGCGCCGAGCGCGTGAATCGATTCGCCCGCTTTGATGCCCCAACCGGCTTCAAGGTGCATGACGCCGCTGATGGCGCCGCCTACCAGCACGCCCTGCGCGGCGCGCAGGCTTTCGCTCCCGGTCAGGTGCCCGCCCACGCGCAGGCCTTTGCCGCATTCCACCGCGCCATGCGCGACAAGGTCTTGCCCGATGAAGGCGCCGCCACGCAGTTGCAGACGCCCGCCGCACACGGCGTCCCAGCCGACCCGCAGGTCGCCTTCACAGGTGGTGTCGCCCGCAATGTCGAGGCCCCAATCGGCGCGCACGTGGCCGCCCGCGTGCAGCGCGCCGCCAGCGCGGATGCCGCCCTCTACGCGGATATCGCCGCCCACCGTGATGGCGCCGCCGGCCCGCAGCCCGCCGCCCGCGCGGATGGAGCCGCCGGTGTGGATGACGGTGTCTGCCTCGATGTTGCCGCGCACTTCAAGCGTGCCGGCAAATACGATGGCATCTGCCTCGATGGCGTCGAGCGTGAGCACCTCTTGCGTCGGGCCGAACTGCGCGAGCAGCCAGCAGGCATCGTCCACTCGCCCGGCCTGGACGAGGGTGTCCAAGGCTTGCTGGTAGCCGCTGCCGTCTTGCACGTTGCGGCTGAACCAGCGAAAACCCATGGCGCAAGGGTTCTTGGCGCGCAGGAACTGTTTGGTGAATTCCATGCCAGGGGCGGCCACGGCGGCGGCTTCCTGGGAGCAAGGGCGGATGGACGGGCGTCCATCAAGGGCGAGGTCGGGTGGCATGGCACATCTCCTGAAAAGAGCGGCCAGACGTGCCTGGTATCAGGGCGGTGTGTCGGCCGCTATCGCGCTAAGCGGGTGCCCGGCGATGGAGTGTGTGCGCGTATGAAGGGGGGACATTGCGAATCGCCGGGCGGGGGAATGTGCGACCGGCTTGTATGGCCAAATCTCGCGG
Organism: Giesbergeria sp.; assembly: GCA_052172715.1. Lineage (GTDB taxonomy): Bacteria > Pseudomonadota > Gammaproteobacteria > Burkholderiales > Burkholderiaceae_C > Simplicispira. Next base: position 1,942 of record JBQMQB010000166.1, read on the forward strand.
CGAAGCACGCAGGCGCGCAGCAGCACGCTGTTTTTACAGCG
>JBQMQB010000166.1:2082-5694 GCA_052172715.1 Giesbergeria sp.
GTCCAGCGCTCGGCCGTCCACCACGCGGCGGCGGCAGCGGCGACCAGCACCACGGCCAAGACGGTCCAGAAGGCGCGTTCCCGGGGGCTACGCATGCAACCGCCGCCCGCCTACCCGGCCAGGTGCGGGCCCAGCAGGCCCGCTAGCTCAAACATGCCGGCACTGTCTTTGCCGAACACGGCGCGCAGTTTGTCGTCGGCAACGATGGTGCGTTTGTCCTTGGGGTCTTGCAGGTCGTGCGCCTTGATGTATTCCCACAGCTTCTTCACGGCTGCGGGGCGTGCCACGGGCTCGGTGCCAATGACGGCGGCGAGCGCTGCGCTGGGGGCTTTGCCGGCGGCGGGCTTGCGCGGCGCCTTGACTGCGGCGGTCTTGCTGGCGGGGGCTTTTTTGGCGGCTGCAGGCTTGGCCGTTTTTTTGGCGGCTGCGGTGGTCTTGCTGGCCTTATAAGCGGCTGCTTTGGCCACAGCACCTGGGCGCGGCGGGAACTTGCTCGGCGCAAACTCAAAGTTGACCTTGGCGGCCTCTTTGTCCCATGCCAGGTGGGCCTTGAAGGCGCGGCGGGTGCGCATACTCACAAACTTGTCGAGCAGGTCCGTCTTGCCCGTGGCCAGGAGCTTTTGCATCTGCTCGCGTTCCACCGGCTGCTGCAGGATGATCTTGCCGCTCTTGAAGGTGCAGCTGGGCAGGGGCTGCGCGGCGGTGGGCACGGCCTTGCTGCACACGTAGTTGCTGCCGTGCTCGTGCACCTCGGAGCCGCAGATGGGGCACGCACCGAGGGCGGCGTCTTCAAACTCGACCAACTCGCCCGATTCTTCGCCTTTTTTGTCGTCGCCAAAGTCGAATTCGAGTTTGTAGTTGTGCGCTTCGTCGTCGTACTTGATGACGATCTCAGACGTGAAGGGCCAACCGGCTTTGGAGCGAAAACCCTCCAGTGGGCCGATCTTCTTGTCGCGCAGCAGGGCGTTGGCCTCGGCGGTTTCAAAGGTGCGGCCGGCGGGCGATTTGCCAAAGCCAAAGCCACAGGGCTCGGCGCCGGGCTTGCCCACGCAGGCAAAGCGGCGGTAGTTTTCTTTCACCACGCCGCCGCAGTTGGGGCACGGGCTCTCCAGTGTGGCGTAGTCACCCGGGATGGTGTCGCGGTCGTATTCCTTGGCCTTCTTGACCATGCGCTCGGTCATGGCGGCAATGCCGGCCATGAAGGCCTCGCGGCTGAGCAAGCCCTTTTCCATCTGCGAGAGCTTGAACTCCCACTCGCCGGTGAGGTCGGCGCGGCAGAGTTCTTCGACCTCCAGCCCGCGCAGCAGCGTCATGAGCTGGAACGCCTTGGCCGTGGGGATGATTTCGCGGCCGTCTCGCAGCATGTACTTTTCGGTCAGCAGGCCTTCAATGGTGGCCGCGCGCGTGGCGGGCGTGCCCAGGCCTTTCTCTTGCATGGCCGAGCGCAGCTCTTCGTCGTCAATCTGCTTGCCTGCGCTCTCCATGGCGCCCAGCAGGGTGGCTTCTGAATAGCGGGCGGGGGGCTTGGTTTTGAGGCCTTTGGCGTCCACCGGTGCGGCCAGGGGCTTTTCGCCGGGCTGCACTGCGACCAGGTTCTGACCTTTGTCGCCGTCTTTCCCGCCCTCTACTTCGCCCGCGGCTTCCTTGCCGTAAATGGCCAGCCAGCCGGGTTTGACCAGTACCTTGCCCTCGGTCTTGAAATGGTGCTGTGCGCCTGCGGCATCGACGCGGCTGATGCGCGTGGTCACCTGGTATTCGGCGCTGGGGAAGAACACCGCCATGAAGCGGCGCACCACCAGGTCGTACAGCTTTTGCTCAGCGTCTGACAGTTCACCAGGTGCTTGCAGCGTGGGGATGATGGCGAAGTGATCGCTCACCTTGCTGTTGTCAAAGATGCGCTTGGTCGGGCGGATGTAGTTGCCATCGAGCGCTGTGCGTGCGTGTGGCGCCAGGTGCGCCATGCTGCTCCCCGCCAGCATTTCAAAGGTCTGGCGCGCCACGGGCACGTAGTCTTCAGGCAAGGCACGGGCGTCGGTACGCGGGTAGGTCAGTGCCTTGTGGCGCTCGTACAGCGATTGCGCCAGCGACAGCGTGGTCTTGGCAGAGAAGCCAAACTTGCCGTTGGCTTCGCGCTGCAGGCTGGTCAGGTCGAACAGCAAGCCGCTGGCCTGCGTGGTGGGTTTGCTTTCTTCGGTGACATGGGCCGGCTGGTTGCGCGCGGCGTTGGCGATTTGCTCGGCTTCGCTCGCGGACCACACACGGTCGGCGCGCAGTTCGGCGTCTTCGGCGTTTTTCTTCCACTGCGGGTTGAACCATTTGCCGGGGTAGCGCCCGGCCTGGGCGGCGAATTCGGCGTGAATTTCCCAGTAGTCGCGGCTGATGAATTTGCGGATTTTTTCCTCGCGCTCGACCACCAGCGAGAGCGTGGGCGTCTGCACCCGGCCCACGGTGGTCAGGAAGAAGCCGCCGCCTTGCGAGTTGAACGCCGTCATGGCGCGCGTGCCGTTGATGCCGACCAGCCAGTCGGCTTCAGAGCGGCTGCGGGCAGCTTCGGCCAGGCCTTGCATTTGTTCGTTGCTGCGCAGCTTGTCGAAGCCGTCGCGGATGGCCTGCGGTGTCATGGACTGCAGCCACAGGCGTTGCACCGGCTTGCCCAGTGGCACAGGTTTGCCAGCCTTGTTGCCACCGGCGTACTGCTCGATCAGGCGGAAGATCAGCTCGCCCTCGCGGCCTGCGTCGCAGGCGTTGATGATCTCCGTCACATCCTTGCGCTTGGCCTGCTTGACCACGGCGCTCAGGCGCGTCTTGGTCTTGTCCACGGGCTTCAGGTCGAAATACGGCGGAATCACCGGCAGGTGGGCAAAGCTCCACTTGCCGCGCTTCACGTCGAATTCTTCGGGCGCCTGGATTTCCACCAGGTGGCCGACGGCGCTGGTAACGACGTAGCGCTCGTTCTCGAAATGCTCGTCGTGCTTGTCGAACTTGCCCGCTACGGGGGTGAGGGCACGCACGATGTCTTGCGCGACCGAGGGTTTTTCTGCGATGACGAGGGTTTTGCTCATAAATTCGATATTGGGGCGCCGCGCCCAGGGAGGGCTGCGCGCGCTTCTACAATCAGGGCTCCTCACGCGTACACGCGCACGCGCAGGTGTGCACATTCAAGTTAACAGAACTTTGCCATGCCCCGCAGCACCCCCACCGCCAGCCCCGCCGGCCGCCGCCTTCAGACCCGCCGCTCAGGCGTACACGGCAAGGGCGTGTTCGCCGTGCAGGATATTGCCGAGGGCGAGGTGCTCATTGAATACACCGGCGAAGTGATCACATGGCAGGAGGCGCAAGACCGCCACCCGCACGACCCGCTGCAGCCCAACCACACGTTCTACTTCCATGTGGATGAAGACCGCGTGATCGACGCCAAGCTTGGCGGCAATTCGTCGCGCTGGATCAACCACAGCTGCGACCCCAATTGTTTTGCCGATGAGCAGGATGGCCGCATTTTCATCACCGCGCTGCGCAACATTGCCGCAGGCGAAGAGCTGAACTACGACTACGGCCTAATCATTGAAGAGCGCTACACGCCCAAGCTCAAGGCCGAGTACCCGTGCTGGTGCG
>JBQMQB010000167.1:0-5634 GCA_052172715.1 Giesbergeria sp.
TCAGTTCCTCTCCACCCCCAAATACCCCTGCAACCGTGCACTGCTCGTCGTGTACTCCAGCGGCAGCTTCTCCCCCGCCAGCCATTCCGCCGCCCCAAACGCCGCCAGCGTCGCTTCGTGGAAGCCGCTCAGAATCAGCTTGCGTTTGCCGGGGTAAGCAATCACGTCACCCACGGCGTAGATGCCGGGCAGGCTGGTAGCGAAGGTGGCGGGGTCGACCACCAGTTGCTTGCGCTCCAGGGCCAGGCCCCAGTCGGCGATGCGGCCGAGGCGCGGGACCAGGCCCAGGCGCACCAGCAGCAGGTCGAGCGGCAGTGGCTGTTGCGCGCCTTCTGGTGGGGTCAGTTCCAGCCCGGTGAGGCGGCTGGCCTGCTGCGTGATGCCGGTGGCCACGCCAATGGCGACTTGCACGCGGCCAGCGGCGCGCAGGGTGTGCAGTTGCTCCAGTAGCTCAGGTGATGCATCAAACACGTCGCGGCGGTGGTGCAGGGTGGTGCACACGGGGCGCATGTGCTCCGGCGCCGTGGCGCAGGCGATGGCGGCGGCTACGGCTGGCTCGCCGCCGCCATGCACGACCACCTGTTGCCCGGTGAGGTTTTCGCCATCTTCCAAGCGGTAGCGCAGTTGGGTGCCGTCAAAGGCTTCAATGCCAGGGAGCTTGAGCGCGCGGGGCAGGAAGGCGCCTACCCCCGCGGCGATGAACACGGCGCGGGCGTGCAGGCGGGTGCCTTGTGCGGTTTCCACCAGAAAGCCGCCACCGGTTTGGGGCTCCAGCACCGTGGCCTGCTGGCCCAGGTGCCAATGCGGGGTGAAGGGACTGATTTGGTCCAGAAGGCGGTCGGTCAGCTCCTGGCCGGTGCACACCTTGGTGCCGGGGATGTCGTAGATGGGTTTATCGCCATACAGCTCGGCGCACTGGCCGCCGGCGTGGGGCAGGGCGTCGATGAGGTGGCAGGCGAGGCCTTGCAGGCCGAGCTGGAAGACCTGGAACAGGCCGACCGGGCCGGCGCCGATGACGACCGCGTCGGTTTTTTCAGTCATTTCCTGTCCTTGCGTTACCAGCAGCGCTCGAAATCAGCGCGCTTTAGGCCAGGGCCTCCGTGGAACCGACTTTGCCGGGCCACTGGGGGCGTCCCCCTAGGGGGAAGGCGCGAAGCGACGCAGGGGGGAGCCTATCTAATGATGTCGTTGCGCTTGTCCGGCTTGCCGTTCCACTCGTCGGCGTCGGCCAGCGCGCCCTTGCGCTTGGTGATGACTTTCCAGCCGGGGGCGTTGGTCAGGTCGGCGTTGATTTTGATGAAGGCCAGCTCGGTGGGCGGCAGGTCTTCCTCGGCAAAGATGGCGTTGGCCGGGCATTCGGGCACGCACACTGCGCAGTCGATGCACTCGTCAGGGTTGATGACGAGCATGTTCGGGCCTTCAACGAAGCAGTCCACGGGACACACGTCCACGCAATCGGTGTATTTGCACTTGATGCAGTTCTCGGAGACGACGTGGGTCATGGCTGGCTCGTTGTTCGCAAAACGGAAGGTTGCTATTTTAAGGGTTAGCACTGAGGCGCTAGCGCTTGACCCTGACGGTCTTGCGGCATCGGCGCGCGTACTACTTGCTATTGATCAAGAGGCGGATAAATGAGCACGGTGCGGCCGGGGTGTCCGGGCAGCGTGGTCGGTTCGGCGCCGGGTGTCATGCTGGCGGGCTCGGCCCGTGCTTTGCCAAGGATGTGGCGCACGTCGCGGCCCTCGTGCAACAGGTAGTCGGTGATGATGCGGCGGTGGCAGCGCCACCACACGGCTTCGGCGCACATGAGGGCGCAGCGCGTGGTCTGGCTGGTTTTGCGCAGCGCGTCCATGCCGGCGGCGAAGTCGCCTGTGAGGGCGTAGTCGGCATAGCGGCGAAAGCTGTCGTTGGTCCAGTAGCCATTGGGCGAGGGCTCACCTTTGGCCAGCGAGCGTCCACGCCTGCCGCCGAGCGCCGCAATGTGCTGGTAGCCGATGCCGCGTTCCAGCAGTGCCGCAGCGAGTGTGTCGGCGTTGAACTGCGGGAAGCGGCGCGAGCCGGTGAGCTTGCGCACGTCGACGATGTGCTCCACGCCCTCGTGCGCGAGCAGCGCGGCGAATTCGTCGAAGCTGCGCGTCGAGTGGCCGATGGTGAAGACCGGCGGTAGATCAGAAGCTTGAGCATCCATGCCCCTCAGCGTAGCAGCACCGCACCGGCGGTGCGGTTGCTGGCGGTGTCCACCAGAATCATGGCGCCGAGCTGGCGCGAGCGCGCGTAGGGCGCCACGGGCAGGGGCGACTGCAGTTGCAGTTCGACATGGCCGATGGCGTTGGGCGCCAGTTCGTTGGCCGGGTGCTCCGCCAGGGTGTGGATGTCCAGCCCGTGGACGATGCGCTGCACCCGCGCCTTCACCCAGCGGTGGCCGTGCAGCAGTTGGTAGACGCGGCCGGCGACCAGGGGCTGGTCGTCTAGCCAGGCGACGGTGCAGCTGAGCAGGGTTTGCGCAGGCCAGGGCGATGTGGGCTCGGGGGTGTCGAAATCGTCGACATCGTCACTTGGCGCTTGCGGCGCGGCGGCCAGAATCCAGTCGCCGCGTGAGATGTCAATCTCGCGGTCAAGCACGATGCCTGCGCTTTGACCCGCTTGCACGTCGCCCGGCTGGCGGGCGCGGTCCAACACCTGGGCCACGCGGGCGCGCTGGCCACTGGGGAAGACCTGCACCTCGGCGCCGGGCTGGGCCAGGCCTGCGGCGATGCGGCCCCAGAACACGCGGCGGCCTTGGTTGGCATTGTGTGTGTGGGCAACTGCTGCTGCGTCGGTCAGATGCACGGGAGCGGTCGGCTTTTCGACCCACTGCACCGGCAAAGCCAGCGGCAGTTCGGTGTCGGGCGCAGTGTTGGAGAGCTGCTCCAGGATGTGCAGCAGGCTCGGGCCGATGTAGTCGCACCAGCCGGCGCGGCCATCGACCACGTTCCAGCCTTTGAGAGCCGAGACGGGCACGGTGGCACGCACGGTGATGCCGGCCTCTTGCGCAAACGCCGCCAGTGCGGCGCTGATGTGGGCGAAGGCCAGCGCCGGGTCGGCCACGGCGTCGAGCTTGTTCACGGCAAACACCAGCGAGGGCACGCGCAGCAGATGCACCAGCAGGCTGTGGCGGCGCGTTTGCGCCAGCAGCGTGGGGAGCGGGCTCTGCCAGTCGAGCTTGGTGGCGTCGACCAGCACCACGGCGGCGTCGGCTTGTGACGCTGCGGTGACCATGTTGCGCGTGTACTGCTCGTGGCCGGGCGCGTCGCCAATGATGAACTTGCGCGCCTCGGTGGCGAAGTAGCGGTAGGCGACGTCGATGGTGATGCCCTGCTCGCGCTCGGCAGACAGGCCATCGGTCAACAGCGCCAAGTCGGTTTCCCCTTGGCGCTGCACGCCGGCGAGGTGGTCTTGCAACACCGCCTTGGTATCGACCAACAGGCGGCCAATCAGCGTGCTCTTGCCATCGTCCACGCTGCCGCAGGTGATGAAGCGCAGCGCCGCGTCGTGGCCTGTGGGGGCTTCAGTTTTGAAGTCTTTTTGGCCTCTAGCGCTTACTGGGTAAGCGTTGATAGCTACTGAATTAATAGTTTTTTCCATGGAATTGATCTCGATAATCCAGAGCGCTACGCGCCGCTCGCATTGTTGGATAGGGGTGCGGCCCAGGCCAGCGACCGCCGCGCAAGGGCCGCCCCGCCGCGCTGGCGGTGTCCCCCTTCCCGCGCGCAGCGCGAGAGAAGGGGGAAGGCGCGCAGCGACTCAGGGGGTTGCATCAAAAATACCCATCCTTCTTGCGCTTTTCCATAGAGGCTTCGCTGGTCTGGTCGTCCATGCGGGTGGCGCCGCGCTCGCTCATGTCGGCGGCCAGGGTTTCCAGCACGATGTCGGCGGGCGTGGCGGCCAAGCTCTCCACCGGGCAGGTGCAGGTCACGTCGCCCAGGGTGCGAAAGCGCACATCGCGCTCTTGCACTTGCTCGCCGTCGCGCGGCGGGGTGAGTTCCGTGACGGGCACCAGCATGCCGCGGCGGTCCACCACCTGGCGGCGGTGCGAAAAGTAGAGCGACGGCAGGGCAATCTGCTCGCGCTCGATGTACTGCCACACATCCAGCTCGGTCCAGTTGCTGATGGGGAACACGCGAAAGTGCTCGCCAGCGGCCAGGCGGGTGTTGAACAGCGTCCACAGCTCGGGCCGTTGGTCCTTGGGTTGCCATTGGCCGAAGCTGTCGCGGTGGCTGAAGATGCGCTCTTTGGCGCGGGCCTTTTCTTCGTCGCGGCGGGCGCCACCAATCAGCGCGTCGAAGCGGAATTCTTCAATCGCTTCCAGCAGCGTCACCGACTGGTGCACATTGCGCGGCTCGCCGGGGTGCGCCAGGCGCACGCTGCCGCGCGCCATCGAGTCTTCCACCTTGCGCACGATGAGCTCGGCGCCCAGCTCTTTGGCGCGCAGGTCGCGAAACGCCGTCACTTCGGGGAAGTTGTGGCCGGTGTCGATCATCAAGAGCGGATAGGGGATGCGTCCCGCGCCAAAGGCCTTCTCGGCGCACTTGAGCATGACCAGGGAATCCTTGCCGCCCGAGAACAGCAGAGCGGGGCGCTCAAAGGCGGCGGCCACTTCGCGCAGGAGGTAGATGGTTTCTTCCTCCAACGCGTCGAGGTGGCGGTTGCTGAGCTGGCTCAGCAGTTGGGGTTCTGCACGGGCGGTCATGTGATTTTCCAGTCAAATAGGGCTGTAGCGCATATGGGTAAAGCGCAAGCAGCTATGTTTTTTGATGTTTTGAAATGAGTGGACAACGGAATCAATGCGCCAGGTGCAGGCCGCACTCGCGGTTGTCTTCGCCCTTGGTGGGATCGACGTAGTCGAAGTTGTTCGGCAGGCCGTGGCGCGCGCAGTATTCGTGCAGGTCTTTGGCCGACCAGTGCAGCAGCGGTGCGACCTTGATGAGGCCGTCTGGGTTGATGCTGACCGGGTCCATCTGCGCGCGCACGGCGGTGTCGGTGGCGCGCAGCGCGGTGAACCACACCTTGGGCGCCGTCTCGCGCAGCGCGCGGGTGAAGGGTTCGAGCTTCACTTCTGCGGTGAAGGCCGCGTGGCGCGGGTCGTCCAGCGCGGGTGTCGGCCCGTCCACGGCTTCGCGGTGCGCGCGTGAGCGGCGCGGCAGGTAAATCTGCAGCTTGAGCCCGAGCTGCTTTGTCACCTCATCGGCAAAGCGGTAGGTGGCTTCGGTGTTGGTGCCGTTGTCCATCCAGATGACCGGCACGTCGGGGTTCACCTGCGTGACCAGGTGCAGGATCACCGCTTCGAAGGGGCGGAAGTTGGTGGTGACTATGGAAGACTCGCCCAGGCTAAGCGCCCATGCGACGAGGCCGGGCGCGTCGCGGCCGAGTGTGGCGTTGACGTGCGCGAGGTCGAGCGCGAGTTTGGGTGTTGGTACAGCGCTCATGCTGGCTCCAACGCTGCTTCGCGAGCAAAGAGTGGGCGCGGCTCGTGCACATCGCCTTGGTAGAAGGCGCTGTAGCGGGCGAACTGGCGTTCGGCGGCTGCTGCGTCCACCCCCTCGGCCAGCACGGCGCTGGTGAAGCCGCTGCGGTGCATGTGCACCAGTTGGTCGA
>JBQMQB010000168.1:0-5554 GCA_052172715.1 Giesbergeria sp.
AGACCCGCAACATCCAGCTGTCGATCAAGCAAAAAGACATGATCGACGAGCAAGGCGCCATGGCCAACCTGAGCCAGCAGTCGAGCCGCGAAAGCGCCGGCACGACCAGCCTGGGCGCATTGCTGCGCGCCAAATTGGACAACTCGGACAACTCGGACAAGTAAGCCTTGTTCCGCCGGCGCCTTTGGTGCGCCGGCCTCATTTTTTATCGGGTGGGTGCACAATGCACCTACCCGTTTTCATTTTTGACGCAGCTGCCCATGACCCGATCCGACCTTGTCGAAGCCCTGGCCGAACGCTTCGACCAGCTCACCCACCGCGACGCCGAAGTGGCCGTAAAAACACTGCTCGATGCACTGGGCGATGCGCTGGTGCGCGGGCACCGGATCGAGGTGCGTGGGTTTGGCAGTTTTTCGATCAGCCACCGGCTGCCGCGCATGGGCCGCAACCCGCGCAGCGGTGAAGCGGTCGCCATCCCTTCCAAACGGGTGCCGCATTTCAAGCCGGGCAAGGCCTTGCGTGAAGCAGTGGACCAGCGCACCGTTCAGCTGACAGCCACCGGCACAAGCGATTAACGCTATAATATTAATAGCTGCATACGCTTACTGCATAAGCAATAATAGCCAAAACATCAAATTTTCTGGCTTGCGCTCGCCCTGTTGCTGCTTTGTTGGCTGGGCTTCGTAGAATCATCCCACCACTGGGAACGCCATGAAATACTTCCTGTGGCTGCTCAAGGCAGCCATTTTTTTTACGCTCTTCGCCTTTGCGCTGAACAACCAGCAAGACGCCACCGTGCATCTGTTCTTTGGCACCCAGTGGCGCGCGCCGCTGGTGCTGGTGGTGCTCACCGCCTTTGCCTTTGGCCTCGTCGCTGGTGTGCTGGGCATGGTGCCGCGCTGGTGGAAGCACCGCAGCGCCGCACGGCGCGCACATGCAGACCAAAGCGCCGCTGCCGTGCCTGTGCCACCTGCGCCTGTCGATTCGGTGCCGCCACATGGAATTTGAACTGAGCTGGCTGCTGCTCGGCCTGCCGCTGGTCTTCATGCTCGGCTGGGGTGCCTCGCGCCTTGACCTGCGCCAACTGCGCGCGCAAAACCGCGATGCCCCCAAGGCCTACTTCAAAGGGCTTAATTTTCTGCTCAACGAGCAGCAAGACAAAGCCATTGACGCCTTCATCGAGGCTGTGCAAAACGACCCTGACACCTCAGAGCTGCACTTCGCCCTGGGCAACCTGTTTCGCCGCCGGGGCGAATATGACCGCGCCGTGCGCGTGCACGAACACCTGCTCTCGCGCGGCGACCTGAGTGGTGCTGACCGCGACCGCGCGCAGCACGCCCTGGCGCTCGACTTTCTCAAGGCCGGTCTGCTCGACCGCGCGGAAGATGCGCTGGTGCGTCTCGAAGGCACCGCCTTCGAGGGCGAAGCAAGGTTGGCGCGGCTGGCTATTTTCGAGCGCTCGCGCGACTGGCCTCAAGCGGCCGATGTGGCGCGCCGCATGCACGCAGCCGACCAGGGCGATTTCAGCACCCGGCAGGCGCACTACTTGTGCGAGCAGGCGCAGAGCGAACTGGCAGCCGGCCACAGCGCCGGTGCCATCGCCCTGCTGGAGCAGGCGCTGGCGGCCGCCCCGAAGGCGGCGCGCGCACGCATTGAGCTCGCACGCATCGCGCAGCACGCGGGCCACGGTGCAGAGGCGCTGGACACGCTGCGCGAACTGCGCGCGCAAGCGCCCGCGGCACTGCCACTGGCAGCCGCGCTGCTTACCGAAATTGCCCGCACCAGCGGCCACGAAGCCGAGGTACTGGCACTGCTGACTGAGCACTATGCCGCGACCCCCTCGCTCGACGTGCTCGATGCCATCGTGGCACTGTCGGAACCCTCCGGAGCGCAAGCCGCCACAGGCGAATCGCGCATGTGGTATTTGCGCCATCTGGAACGCGAACCCTCATTGGTGGCTGCAGGCAAATGGCTGGCGGGCGAGCGGCTGGAGCATGAGCAGTTCCACCCACAAATCCAGGCGGCACTCGACGCTGCAGCACGCCCGCTCACCCGCTACCGCTGCGCCGCTTGCGGCTTCGAGGCGCGCCAGCACTTCTGGCACTGTCCCGGCTGCCAGGCCTGGGACAGCTACCCAGCCAAGCGGGTGGAGGAGCTGTAGGCCATGCGCATGCGAACGTGCCTCGGGATGCTGCTCACGGCGGCGCTGCTGTGGAGCAGCAGCGCGCTGGCGCAAGTGGACATCAACACCGCAAGCGAAGCCCAGCTCGACAGCATTCGCGGCGTAGGTCCAGCGACCACGCGGCGCATTCTGCAAGAGCGCGAGCGCCAGCCGTTCAAAGACTGGGCCGACCTGGTGGCGCGCGTGCGCGGCATCGGTAGCGCCAGTGCGGCACGCTTTTCTGCGCAGGGCTTCACGGTCAATGGCCAGCCGTACGGGGCACCACACGCAGCCGCTTCCACCTCTGCGCAGTAGATGGATTCCCCCCAACTTGCCCTCATCGCACTTGTCGCCCTCCCTTTTGCGGGCAGCCTGCTGGCGGCTTTCCTGCCCTCGAACGCACGCAACACCGAGTCCACGATTGCCGGCCTGATCGCCGTTGCCTGCGCGGTCCAAGCGGCCCTGCTGTTCCCACAAATTTCCGGCGGCCAGGTGCTGCGCCAGGAAATTTCCTGGGTGCCCGCGCTGGGCCTTAATCTGGTGCTGCGACTGGACGGCTTTGCCTGGATGTTCTGCATGCTGATCCTGGGCATTGGCGCGCTGGTGGTGCTGTACGCGCGCTACTACATGTCGCCCAAAGACCCGGTGCCGCGCTTCTTCGCCTTTCTGCTGGCCTTCATGGGCTCCATGGTAGGCGTGGTGCTCTCGGGCAACCTGATTCAGCTGGCGCTGTTCTGGGAGCTGACCAGCCTGTTCTCGTTCTTGCTGATCGGCTACTGGTACCACCGCAAGGATGCGCGACGCGGCGCACGCATGGCGCTCACGGTGACGGGTGCCGGTGGACTGTGCCTCTTCGCCGGGATGATCGTGCTGGGCCACATCGTGGGCAGTTACGACCTTGACCAGGTGCTTGCCGCAGGTGCACTGGTGCGCGGGCATGCGCTCTACCCTGTGGCGCTGGGTTTGATCTTGCTGGGCGCGCTCACCAAAAGCGCGCAGTTTCCTTTTCATTTCTGGCTACCGAACGCCATGGCTGCGCCGACACCCGTATCGGCCTACCTGCATTCCGCAACGATGGTGAAGGCCGGTGTGTTCCTGCTCGCGCGCCTGTGGCCCGTGCTCTCTGGCACCGAACCGTGGTTCTGGATCGTCGGCGGCGCAGGGCTCATCACCCTGCTTTTGGGGGCGTATGTCGCCATGTTCCAAAACGACCTGAAAGGCGTACTGGCGTATTCGACCCTCTCGCACCTGGGTCTCATCACCTTGCTGCTGGGCCTCAACAGTCCATTGGCAGCCGTCGCGGCTGTGTTCCACACCATGAACCACGCGACCTTCAAGGCCTCGCTGTTCATGGCCGCGGGCATCATCGACCACGAAACCGGCACGCGCGACATGCGACGGCTCTCGGGCCTCGCGCATGCCATGCCGATCACCGCCACGCTCGCCACCGTGGCCGCGGCGGCCATGGCGGGAGTGCCGCTGCTCAACGGCTTTCTGTCCAAGGAAATGTTCTTTGCCGAAACGGTTTTCGTATCGGCGAACCCGCTGGTGGAGACTTTGCTGCCCTGGGCCGCCACGCTTGCCGGAGTGTTCAGCGTGGCCTACTCCGTGCGCCTGTGTATGCAGACTTTTGCGGGCCCGCCAGCCACCGACCTGCCGCGCCAGCCGCACGAGCCGCCGCACTGGATGCGCGTGCCCGTGGAGCTGCTGGTGCTGACCTGCCTGGTCGTGGGCGTGCTGCCGCAGTGGTCGGTGGGACGCGTGCTCGACGCTGCGGCCCGCCCCGTCGTGGGTGGCGACTTGCCAAGCTACAGCCTGGCGGTGTGGCATGGCGTCAACACCCCCTTCCTGATGAGTCTGGTCGCGTTGGTGGGTGGCGTGCTGCTCTACGGTCTGCTGCTCCGGCGCAGCAAAAATTCGGGCCGCGCACCGGGTCTTGCCTGGGTCGATGGCAAGCGCACTTTCGAGTGGCTGCTGGCCACGCTGACCTACGCCACACGGCGCGGGCGCGCTCTGCTTGGCACCAACAAGCTGCAGTGGCAAATGCTGTGGCTGTTGGTTTTCACGCTGGTGGCTGCGGCACTGCCGCTGCACACCCTTGGCCTGCCGATCGGCAACCGCGCGGCCCTCCCCTTCGAGCCTTCGTTTGCGCTGCTCTGGGCGCTTGGCATGGCCTGTGCGCTGGCGACGGCCTGGCAGGCCAAGTACCACCGCCTGGCGGCGCTCACACTGCTCGGCGCCACCGGGCTGATCACCTGCATTACCTTCCTGTGGTTTTCCGCCCCAGACTTGGCGTTGACGCAACTGGCGGTAGAAACCGTCACCACGCTCTTGATCCTGCTCGGCCTGCGCTGGCTACCCAAGCGCCAGGAAGAATTGCGCCATACCCTGCCCATTGCCGAGGTGCACCGCGCCGCAAGGCGCCGGGCACGCGACTTTGCAATCGCCTTGTTCGCGGGCGCGGGCATGGCATTGCTGTCGTTTGCCATGCTCAGCAGGCCCTTCCCGCGCAGCACCTCAACGTTCTTCCTGGAGCACGCGCTCACGGGCGGCGGCGGCACCAATGTGGTCAACGTGCTGTTGGTCGATTTCCGTGCCTTCGACACCCTGGGCGAGATCGTCGTCGTCGGCATCGCTGCGCTCACCGTCTACGCCCTGTTGCGGCGCTTTCGCCCGGCACTCGAAATGCTCGACCTGCCGCCCCAGCAGCGCGCACTGCCGGCGGACCTGGACACCGACCTGATCAACCCGCGCCTGGCCACCGACACCGCCATCGGCTACCTGCGCGTGCCGGCAGTGCTGGTGCGGCTGCTGCTGCCGTTTGCCACGTTGGTCGCGGTCTACCTGTTCATGCGCGGCCACAACGCACCGGGCGGGGGGTTCGTCGCTGGTTTGGTGTTTTCGACCGCCATCGTGCTGCAGTACACCATTTCCGGCACGCAGTGGGTCGAGGCCAATCTGACGCTTTACCCGCGCCGCTGGATGGCAGCGGGCATGCTCATCGCCTTGGCGACGGGCCTAGGCTCGCTGGTCTGGAACTATCCCTTCATGACCACGCACACCGCCCATCTCACGCTGCCGCTGCTGGGCGAGGTGCATGTAGCCAGCGCCATGTTCTTTGATACCGGCGTGTTCCTGCTGGTGGTGGGGGCCACGCTGCTCATCCTCACGTCCATTGCCCACCAGTCGGTACGGGGGCACCGCGCACACGCCCGCCGCATGGAAGAGGCCGCTGCACTCGCCGCCCTCCAAACTCATCCACCTGCATTGGCAGATGGCACTCCCGCAGGCACCCGATGGAGCTGACACTCGCGCTCGCGATAGGTGTGCTCACCGGCGCCGGCGTGTGGCTGCTGCTGCGTCCGCGCACCTTCCAGGTGATCATGGGGCTGT
>JBQMQB010000169.1:0-3968 GCA_052172715.1 Giesbergeria sp.
CGTCGGCCACCATGCTGGCGATCCAGCGCATGTTGAAGTCTTTGCCGCGCGGGCCTTCTTGGCCTTGCAGGCATTCGTCGATATAGCGGCGCACGGGCGGGGCCCAGTGGCGCATGTTGCTCATGTTGATGGCAAATTCCTGCGTGTCGGCGGGGATGCGCACGTTCTCCTGCGTGAGGATGAATGAGCCTTGCTCGCGGTCCAGCGTGAACATGGCGACACCGTCACCCACGGTCAGCACCAGGGTGGTTTGTGGGCCGTACACGCAGTAGCCAGCGGCAACTTGGCGGCTGCCTGGCTGAAGGAAGTCGCCTTCGTCCACGCCACGGTCGTCTTCGGGCATGTGCAGCACGCTGAAGATGGTGCCGATGCTGACGTTGACGTCGATGTTGCTTGAGCCGTCGAGCGGGTCAAACAGCAGCAGGTATTCGCCCTTGGGGTAGCGGTTGGGCACCACATAGATAGCGTCCATTTCCTCGGATGCCATGCCGGCCAGGTGGCCGCCCCACTCGTTGGCCTCAATTAGCACCTCGTTGGCGATGATGTCGAGTTTTTTCTGGATCTCGCCCTGCACGTTCTCGCTGTCGGCGCTGCCGAGCACATTGCCGAGCGCGCCCTTGTTGACCGCATGGCTGATGCTTTTGCAGGCGCGCGCCACCACTTCAAGCAACAGGCGCAGTTGGCCGGGGATGAGGCCGTCGATGCGCTGCTGCTCGACGAGGTAGCGGGTGAGGGAGATTTTCTTCGGTGGTTTCATGATGCCTCCAGGGAGCGAGTGATGACCTCGCGCACGTCGTTGCTGAGCTTGGTGTGGGCGGCGACTTTCTCGATGGCCGCGCGGGCGTTGCTGCGCCAGGGGTCGGCCAGCTTGCTCCAGCGGTCCATGCCGCGGGCAAGGCGTGCGGCCACTTGTGGGTTGAGCGCGTCGAGCTGCAGTACGCGCTCGGCCCAAAATTGGTAGCCTGCACCATCGATGCGGTGGAACGCGCCAGGGTTGGCGCTGCAGTAGCTGAAGATCAGGCTGCGGGCGCGGTTGGGGTTGCCGATGTGGAAGTCGGGGTGCTTCATGAGGGCCTGTACTGCTGGCAGCACGTTCCCCCCGCGGTCGGGCGTGCCGGCCTGCAGGGAGAACCATTTGTCGATCACCAGTGCGTCGTCTTTGAACAGGGCGTGGAAGCGCGCCAGCGCGACAGCCGCGAGTGAGTGACCACTTCCAACAAGTGCCGAGAGGGCATTGAGGCGGTCGGTCATGTTGCCGGCATCCTTGAAGCGCTGCAGTGCCTTGCCGGGCCAGACTGGGTCGCCGGTCTGCTGTGCGGCGAGGCACAGCATGGACAGGGCCAGGCCTGCGAGCGCGCGGCGGCCGGCAGAGGTGGCGTCGGGCTGGTAGGCGCCGGTGTTTTGGTTGGCCTCGTAGACCGCTTCCCAATCGGCGCGCAGGGCGGTGGCCAATTGCAAACGCATAGCGTCGCGCACGGCGTGCACGCGCTGTGGGTCCACCACCTCAAGCTGCTCAGCAAGGTAGCTCTCGGAGGGCAGGCTGAGTACCAGCTCTTTGTAGGCTGCATCGAGCTGTGGATCGCGCAGGGTCTGGCGCAAGGCGGCGAGCAGGTCAGCGTCTAGAATTTCAATATCAAATTGGCCATTAACGCTTGATTTATATGCGCTATCAGCTATTGTTTTGATAGCGTATCGCAGCATCAGGCGCTGGCCCGCCTCCCAGCGGTTGAAGGCGTCGGTGTCGTGCGCCAACAGCGTGAGCAGCTCTGCCTCTGTGTAGGCGTAGTCGAGCCGCACCGGCGCGCTGAACGAGCGCAGCAGCGAGGGCACGGGCGCGCTGGCGAGGCCACAGAAGCGCAGCGTGGTGCTGGGTGTGTCGAGCACCACAGTGCGTGTGCGGCCGCTGGTATTGGCTTCGCCTTCAAGCTGCAAGGGTAGGGCGCTGCCGTCCTGCGCCAGCAGGCCGAGTTCGACCGGGATGACGAAGGGCTGTTTGCTTGGCTGGTTCGGTGTGGCGGGGCAGCTTTGGCTGAGGGTGAGGGTGTAGGTCTGCGCTGCGGCGTCGTAGTCGCCGACGGCTTTTACGCAGGGCGTGCCGGCCTGGCTGTACCAACGTTTGAAGGCTTCGAGCCGGGTGGCGAGTTCGCTGCCGGGATTGGCATCGGCCATCGCCTGGGCAAAGTCGTCGCAGGTGACGGCCTGGCCGTCGTGGCGCTCGAAATAGAGCTTCATGCCGCGGGCGAAACCTTCGCGCCCGACCAGGGTGTGCACCATGCGTACGACCTCGGCACCCTTTTCATAGATGGTGACGGTGTAGAAATTGTTGATTTCTACATAGCTCTCGGGCCGCACCGGGTGCGCCATGGGGCCGGCGTCTTCGGGGAACTGCACGGTGCGCAGGACGCGCACATCTTCTATGCGTTTGACGGCGCGGGCAGATGTGCTGCCCGCCATGTCCATGGAAAATTCCTGGTCGCGGAAGACCGTAAGGCCTTCCTTCAAACTCAGTTGGAACCAGTCGCGGCAGGTGATGCGGTTGCCCGTCCAGTTGTGGAAGTATTCGTGGCCGACCACGCTTTCGATATTGGCGAAATCACTGTCGGTGGCTGTGGCTTGGCTGGCCAGTACGTACTTGGTGTTGAAAACGTTCAAACCCTTGTTTTCCATCGCGCCCATGTTGAAGTCGCTGGTGGCGACGATCATGAAGCGTTCCAGGTCCAGGCTGAGGCCAAAGCGCGTCTCGTCCCAGGCGACGCTGGCCATCAGGGAGTTCATGGCGTGCTCGGTCTTGCCCAGGTCGCCGGGGCGCACGTACACCTCCAGCAAATGGTCGTTGCCTGCGCGCGAGGTGATGCGCTGCTGGCGCGCCACCAGCTTGCCTGCCACTAGGGCAAACAGGTAGCAGGGCTTCTTGTGCGGGTCTACCCATAGCGCAAAGTGGCGCCCGCCTTCGAGATCGCCCTGCTCGACCAGGTTGCCGTTCGAGAGCAGCACGGGGTAAAGCGCCTTGTCGGCCCGCAGCAGCACGCGGTAGCTGGCCATGACGTCGGGCCGGTCTAGAAAGTAGGTGATGCGCCGGTAGCCCTCTGCCTCGCACTGCGTAAAGAAGGTGCCTTGGCTGACGTACAGGCCCATCAGTGCGGTGTTCTTTGCCGGGGCGCAGGTGGTGAAGATCTCCAGGTCAAACCCGGCTTCGTCTTGCGGCAGGTTGTCCAGCACCAGTTTGCCTGCCTCAATGCGAAACGAGGCGCCAGCACCGTTGACCAGTACGCGTGCCAGGTTCAGTTCCTCGCCGTCCAGGCGCAAGGGCTGCGCGGGCATGGCAGCGTTGCGCCGCACGTGCATGCGGTTGAGCACCCGCGTTTTGTCTGGGTCGAGGTCAAACGTGAGGTCTACGGTGTCGACCCAGTAGGCTGGTGCGGCGTAGTCTTCGCGGCATGTGGCGCTGGAGGAGTCATTCTTCATGGTATTTGTTCGTCGTAGTGATCATCAAAAATACTTGAAACCCTGCTTGAATCCCATCGCTGTTTGTTTTGAACAATAAAAAGCGATGTGTCCAGGCAATGATAGTCTTTGGTGCGTTACTCAATCCAAAGACATGTTGGGCGCAGTTGTGTGATGTTTGGAATATTGCTCTCGCACTTCCATGTCATCATTTTTTCAGGATTAATGGATTTTGGACTAAAGCGGACCCATGCTCCGAGTGTTCCCGGGAAGTCCTTAAACAAGGCGGTGACTGTTCCACCCTTCCCAATGCTGATGTCAGATAATATTTCAGATTGGTAGTATGCTGGATTCGGCAGCTTGGCGTCGTCGTTGCTGTTGGGTATGGTTTGGGTGACAATCAGCCACTCGGCCACATGCAACTTCAAGGCGTCTATTGACTGAAAGGCGTACGTCAACTGCTCTTCCTGAAATGCAGATTCAGAGCTTTTTGTTCTTGCTGCTGCTGCGATATTCGATCGTTC
>JBQMQB010000169.1:4068-5490 GCA_052172715.1 Giesbergeria sp.
ATCGGCGCACGATGAGAAGGGGTGGACGGCGAGTTCAACATTGCGCGCGGGTCTTTCTTGTCATGTGACTTGATAGATCAGTTTGCGCGGTTGCTGCTTTCGATCAGCTCGTTGTAGCTTTTAATGAGCTTTGCGGGGCTGCCGTCTACCATCCAGCCAGAGTTGGCGGAAAGCATCATGCGGTCGCCTTCGCTGTAAGGCGTTTTGTCGCGCACACGGCGCAGGCGCTGCTTGGCGGCGGTGCGGTAGTTCTCCAGGGTCGAATCCACCATGGACCACATCATGGGTGCCTCGGCATCCGGCTGTTTCGCGATGGCGATCAGGCTGTCGGCGGTGTCTTCATAGGCCTTGAGCCGGTCGTTGGCGACGGCAACGTCGAAGTTGTCTTGCTCCAGCACGTTGACCAGCTGCTTGGCGCTGAGCATGGTGGCCCTGTGCCAATAGTTGAATTTGCGGCCTTCGGCTTTTTCTACCTTTGCCAACAGTGCCAGTTGGCGCTGGTCGTTGACTTCTTCCAGGGCCCGGCTGTAGCGCTGACTGGCTGCAGCGAAGTCTGCATAGCGACTGACCATGTCGCCGTGCAGTGCTTTGCCACGGGCCATGGCGTCGTCTTTGTAGTTCTCGCGGCTGTAGTAGGTATCGACTTCCTCCAGCGTCTTGCCCCAGGCGATGACGGTGCTGGAATACGTCTTGGCGGCATCGTCCAGAGTAGGTAAGGCGGGCGCCTCTTGTGCGGCGCTCAGTACGGGCTTGTCGCAGGTCGCCAAGCTCGAATCCGCAACTGTGTAGGTGCCGTAGATGACGCGCTCTTTGCCCGTGGGGCCCACTTCCATGTTTTTGACCCAGGATGCGTAGCGATCCATGGCTTTGTGGGCACGTTCGTTGGTACTGTTAAAGCAGTTGATGTAAGTGTTGAGCTTCTCGCTGGCGCTCGCCTGGGAGTCGGTCGCTGGTGCCGCAGCTGGCGCAGGAGCTGCAGCTGGCGCAGGAGCTGCAGGTGCAAGCGCTGCAGGGGCAGTCGGGGCTTGCACTGCAGCGGCTGTGTCTCTGCTTTTGTCTCCGCAGGCTGTCAGTGCCATTGCCGCGGTGATGGCGGCCAGACATGTCAGCAAGCGTGCAGGTGCACGGGGGTTGCGATCGCTCATGGGGTCCAATTTTTGGTGCTGATGGGGAACGAGGGTACGGATAGGAGAGGGCAGCAAGCAAGCCTTAAAGGCCCTGCTTCAGCGAAGCTTCAATGAAGGCGTCGAGGTCGCCGTCCAGCACCTTTTGCGTAGCGGAAATTTCCACGTTGGTGCGCAAATCCTTGATACGGCTGTTGTCCAGCACATAGCTGCGAATCTGGTGGCCCCAGCCCACGTCGGTTTTGGTGTCTTCGAGCTTTTGCGCTTCTTCCTGGCGCTTGCGCATCTCGAAGTCGTA
>JBQMQB010000170.1:0-5466 GCA_052172715.1 Giesbergeria sp.
TGGTGCGCCGTGTCTCAAACGAAGTGCTGGCCGAACTGCGCGCCGACCCCGCAGTGAAGACCGGCAATATCGACCGCATCATTGCGCTGGTGGACAAGAGCGTCATGCCCAACGTCAATTTCCGGCGGATGACGGCCGCCGCTGTGGGGCCGACCTGGCGCCGCGCGACTCCCGAGCAGCAAAAGCGCCTGGAGGACAGTTTTAAAACCTTGCTGGTGCGAACCTACTCGGGCGCCTTGGCGCAGGTAGGCGACCAGACTGTGGTGGTCAAACCGCTGCGCGCGGCGCCGGAAGATACCGACGTGCTGGTGCGCACCGAAGTGCGCGGCCGGGGCGACCCGGTGCAGCTCGACTACCGCCTGGAAAAAACACCGGGCGAAGGCAGTGGCTGGAAGATCTACAACCTTAACGTGCTGGGTGTGTGGCTGGTGGAGACCTACCGCAGCCAGTTTGCGCAGGAGATCAACGCCCACGGCATCGACGGCCTGATGGAATCGTTGGACGCTCTCAACAAGAGCAACGCTGGCAAGCGTTGAGCGCGGTGTCAGAGGCCCTTGCGCTTCCCAGAGAGCTGACGCTGCGCCAGGCTGGCAGCACGTTGGTTCAATTGCTGGCCGACCTCGCCGCCCAGCCTAGTGGAGCCCCGGTGGCAGTTCAGGCGCAGGCGATGGAGGTGTTTGATTCTTCTGCTCTGGCGGTATTGCTCGAGTGCCGCCGGGCCGCCCTTGCCAATGGCTGCGCCTTTACTGTGCAGGGTTTGCCGCCTGCGCTGCGGGGGTTGGCTGCGCTCTATGGGGTGGACGGTTTGCTGGCTGAGAGCTAAGAACAGCTTCGTAGTCCCCAAGCACCTCTGTGGCCTGCCGGGTAAAATGCCCGGTTCCCATGGCCGCAGTCTCCTTTCAGTCCGTCACCAAGACCTATTCCACGCCCCAAGGCCCTTTCCAGGCTCTGGACGCGGTGTCGCTGGACATTGAAGAGGGCGAATTTTTCGGCTTGCTCGGCCCCAACGGTGCCGGTAAAACCACCCTTATCAGCATTTTGGCGGGCTTGGCCCGCGCCACTTCCGGGCGCGTGCTGGTGCAGGGCTGCGATGTGCATGCCGACTACGCCCATGCACGCCGCAAGCTCGGCGTGGTGCCGCAGGAACTTGTGTTTGACCCGTTTTTCAGCGTGCGCGAAGCACTTCGGTTCCAGTCGGGCTATTTCGGCGTCACCCACAACGACGCCTGGATAGACGAACTCCTGCACAGCCTGGGCCTGGCGGACAAGGCGCAGTCCAACATGCGCCAGCTCTCAGGCGGCATGAAGCGGCGCGTGCTGGTGGCGCAGGCACTGGTGCACAAGCCGCCCATCATCGTGCTTGATGAACCCACCGCCGGGGTGGACGTGGAGCTGCGCCAGACGCTGTGGCAATTCATCGCCAAGCTGAACAAGCAGGGCCACACGGTACTGCTGACCACGCACTACCTTGAAGAAGCCGAAGCGCTGTGCAACCGCATTGCCATGCTGCAGCGCGGTCACGTGGTGGCACTGGACCGTACCTCGGACCTGCTCAAGGCGGCTGCAGGCAATGTGCTGGTGTTCAAGACCGATGCGGCCTTGCCGCCGGCGCTGGTGCCGCTGGCGCGTGTCACTGGGCGCGTGGTGCAGATGGTCGCGAAGGATGCAGACGAGGTGGAGCACTTTCTGGCGCAGTTGCGCGAGGCACGAGTCGAGGTGCAGGACATCGAGATTCGCCGCGCCGATCTGGAAGACGTATTCCTCAAGGTCATGGCGGGCAATGCACCGGCGGACTGGGAGGCGAAAGTGCCCAGCGTGACACCGCTGGCCAAGGTGGTCACATGACCGGTTGGCGCGCGCTGTTCTACAAGGAAATTCTGCGTTTCTGGAAGGTGGGTTTCCAGACTGTGGCCGCGCCAGTGATCACTTCCATGCTCTACCTGCTGATCTTCGGCCATGTGCTGCAAGACCATGTAAAGGTGTACGGCAGCATCGGCTACACCGCGTTTTTGGTGCCAGGGTTGATCATGATGAGCGTGCTGCAGAACGCCTTTGCCAACAGCTCGTCAAGCCTGGTGCAAAGCAAGATCATGGGCAGCCTCGTGTTCCAGTTGCTCACGCCGTTGTCGCACTGGGCCTGGTTTGTTGCGTATGTAGGCTCGTCGGTCGTGCGGGGGCTGGCAGTGGGGCTGGGCGTGTTCATCGTGACCCTTGGTTTCGCCACGCCGCAGTTTGCTGCGCCGCTGTGGATCATTGTGTTTGCGTTTCTCGGCGCCACGCTACTGGGTTCACTGGGCGTGATTGCGGGGCTGTGGGCCGACAAGTTCGACCAGATGGCGGCCTTCCAGAACTTTGTCATCGTACCCATGACCTTCCTCTCGGGTGTCTTCTATTCGGTCGCATCCCTGCCACCGTTTTGGAGGACCGTGAGTCTTTTTAACCCGTTTTTCTACATGATTGACGGTTTTCGTTACGGGTTCTTTGGCCAGAGCGATGCCTCGCCCTGGCTAAGCCTGGCCATCGTCGGCGGCGCCTGTCTGTGCGTAAGCGCGCTGGCGCTGCACCTGCTGCGCACTGGCTACAAAATTCGAACATGACGCACCCCCTGAGTCGCTTCGCGCCTTCCCCCTTAAGGGGGGGCGACCGTGCGGCGGGGCGGCCCTTGCACGGCGGCTGCTGACTTGGGCCGCGCCAATTTCAAACGCTATGCGTGCTTATGAACCTGTTGGAGAAAACTGAATGACTGCAGACCAAATTAAAGAACTCATCGCCGCCGGCCTGCCGTGCGACTACATCACCCTTGAGGGCGACGGCCGCCATTGGTACGCGACCATCGTGTCGCCCTCTTTTGAAGGCGTGCGCGCTATCCAGCGCCACAAGATGGTGTACGGCACGCTGGGCAGCAAGATGGAGAATGACGAGGTGCATGCCCTGTCGATGAAGACCTTCACCCCTGCAGAGTGGGCGCAGGCGCAATAGCAATTTGATTTGCTATTAACTATATAGCTGTTGGCGCTTATTGAATAAGCGCTAGAAACATTTTTTACCTATTTTTGGATACCTAACAGGTATGGACAAGCTCTTGATTCGCGGCGG
Source organism: Giesbergeria sp. (assembly GCA_052172715.1). Lineage (GTDB taxonomy): Bacteria > Pseudomonadota > Gammaproteobacteria > Burkholderiales > Burkholderiaceae_C > Simplicispira. The sequence continues at coordinate 3,097 of JBQMQB010000170.1, forward strand.
CCGCAGCCTGCAGGGCGAGGTGGCCATTTCCGGCGCGAAAAACGCCGCGCTGCCTGAGCTGTGCGCTGCGCTGCTCACCGCCGAGCCGGTGGTGCTGACCAACGTCCCCCGTCTGCAAGATGTGGCGACGATGCAGCGGCTGATCGCCAACATGGGCGTGGCTATCGCCCGCGAAAGCGACGGCAGTGTGCGCATCGATGCAAGTGGTCTGAATACTCCCGAGGCACCGTATGAGCTGGTCAAGACCATGCGCGCGTCGGTGCTGGCGCTCGGCCCGCTGCTGGCGCGCTTTGGCGAGGCCACGGTGTCGCTGCCGGGTGGCTGCGCCATTGGCTCGCGCCCGGTAGACCAGCACATCAAGGGCCTGCAGGCCATGGGAGCCGAGATTGTGGTCGAGCACGGCTACATGATCGCCCGCTTGCCCCAGGGCTGGGCGCGGCTCAAGGGCGCGCGCATCACCACCGATATGGTGACCGTCACAGGCACCGAGAACTTCCTCATGGCTGCCAGCCTGGCAGAGGGCGAGACGGTGCTGGAAAACGCCGCCCAGGAGCCCGAAATCGGCGACTTGGCCGAGATGCTGATCGCCATGGGCGCGCAGATCGAAGGCCATGGCACAAGCCGCATCCGCATCGTCGGTGTGCCCAGGCTGCACGGCTGCACGCACGCCGTGGTGGCCGACCGCATCGAGGCCGGCACCTTTCTATGCGCCGTAGCTGCCACGGGAGGTGATGTGTTCTTGCGCCACGCCCGCGCTGACCACCTTGACGCCGTGATCGACAAGCTGCGCGAGGCTGGTGTTGAGGTGCTGCCCGAGGCCGGCGGCATTCGCGTGCGCAGCCCCGGTGCGGCGCAACTGAAATCCCAAGGTTTTCGCACCACCGAATACCCAGGCTTTCCGACCGACATGCAGGCGCAATTCATGGCGCTCAATTGCATGGCGCAAGGTACGGCCACCATTGCTGAAACAATTTTTGAGAACCGCTACATGCACGTCGACGAACTGGCGCGGCTGGGCGCGCGCATCCAGGTCGATGGGCGCGTGGCCGTGGTCGAGGGTTTGGCTGCAAGCGACCAGCGCCTCTCTGGCGCGACCGTGATGGCGACTGACCTGCGCGCCTCCGCGAGCCTGGTCATCGCCGGTCTGGTGGCCGAGGGCGAGACGGTGGTCGACCGCATCTACCACCTGGACCGCGGCTACGACTGCATGGAAGCCAAGCTGCGCGGCCTGGGCGCCGATATTGAAAGACTGTAGACCACCATGATTACCCTTGCTCTTTCCAAAGGCCGCATCTTCGATGAAGTCATGCCGCTGCTCGCCGCGGCCGGCATCGAAGTGCTGGAAGACCCGGAAAAGTCGCGCAAGCTGATCTTGCCGACCAACCAGCCGGACGTGCGCGTGGTCATCGTGCGCGCCACCGATGTGCCCACCTATGTGCAGTTCGGCGGCGCCGACATCGGCGTGTGCGGCAAGGACACGCTTATTGAGCACAGCGCCGAGTGGGGCGGCGCAGGCAGTGCAGGGCTGTACCTGCCGCTGGACCTGCGCATTGCGCGCTGCCGTGTCAGTGTGGCGGTGCGGGACGGCTTTGACTACGCAGGCGCCGTGCACCCTGGCGGGCGACTCAAAGTGGCCACCAAATACACCGCCATTGCGCGCGAGTTCTTCGCTGGCAAGGGTGTGCATGTGGACCTGATCAAGCTCTATGGCAGCATGGAGCTGGCGCCGCTCACGGGCTTGGCCGACGCTATCGTCGACCTGGTCTCCACCGGCAACACGCTCAAGGCCAACCACCTGGTCGAGGTCGAACGCATCATGGACATCAGCTCCCACCTCGTGGTGAACCAGTCGGCGCTCAAGCTCAAGCAGGCGCCGCTGCGCCGCATCATCGACGCGTTTGCGTCTGCGATTCCTCCGGTGGAGTGAGGTTTAACTATGAATTTTGTAGCTGCTCCCGCCCGGCTATCAAGCGTTAATGCCACTTTTGAGGCTGATTTTTCGGCCCGGCTGCATTGGTCCGCTGACCAGGACGCCGCCATTGAGCAGCGTGTGGCCGACATCCTGGCCGACGTGCGCAAGCGCGGCGACGCCGCCGTGCTGGAATACACCGCCCGCTTCGACGCGCTGGACGTTCCCACGCTGCAGGCGCTGGAGCTGACGCAAGCAGAACTCAAGGCCGCCTTCGACGCTATTCCCGCCGCCCAGCGCGATGCGCTGCAAGCCGCCGCCGCACGCGTGCGCAGTTACCACGAAGCCCAGAAGAAGGCCTGCGGTGAGAGCTGGAGCTACCGCGATGCGGACGGCAGCCTGCTGGGCCAAAAAGTCACGCCACTCGACCGCGTGGGCATTTACGTGCCCGGTGGCAAGGC
>JBQMQB010000171.1:0-2751 GCA_052172715.1 Giesbergeria sp.
CAGGAAGAGATGGTGCAGCTGCCGCCCGATGTGCAGGTGTTTCACGTGGAACAACTCGCCGTACCGGGCTTGGATGCTGAACGTTGCATCGTCTGGATGCGCCCGAATCTCTCCGGCAATGGGGCAGGGGCTGGCCTCGCGTAAACTTGCCCTTTTGGCCTGCTGCGGAGATGCCATGTTGGCGATTGTGAATTCCCCGATGTTCTCTGCTTTATCTGCAGGTGTTCACTAATGGCGCACATTTTCTGCATTGCCAACCAGAAGGGCGGCGTTGGCAAGACCACCACCTCGGTCAACCTTGCCGCAGGCCTGGCGCGCGTTGGTCAACGCGTGCTGCTGGTTGATCTTGACCCGCAGGGCAATGCCACCATGGGGTCCGGTGTGGACAAGCGCAAGCTGGCGCTCACGGTGTACGACGTGTTGCTGGAATCCGCTTCGGTGGCCGAGGCGGCCGTGTCGGCCGAGAAATGCGGTTACCAGCTGCTGGGCGCCAACCGCGAACTGGCGGGCGCTGAAGTTGAGCTGGTGGATGTGGAGCGCCGCGAAAAACGGCTCAAGGCAGCGTTGGCCGAAGTCGATGGTGTGTACGACTTCATCCTTGTCGATTGCCCGCCGTCCCTCTCCATGCTCACGCTTAACGGCTTGTGCAGCGCGCACGGCGTCATCGTGCCCATGCAGTGCGAATACTTTGCGCTTGAAGGGCTGACCGACCTGGTCAACACCATCAAACAGGTGCATGCGAACCTGAACCCCGACCTGCAGATCATCGGCCTGCTGCGCGTCATGTTCGACCCGCGCATCACACTGCAAAGCCAGGTGAGCGAGCAGTTGCGCGGGCATTTTGGCGACAAGGTGTTTGACACCGTCATCCCACGCAATGTGCGCCTGGCGGAGGCACCCAGCTACGGTCTGCCCGGCGTGGTGTTTGACCCGGCGGCCAAGGGGAGTCTCGCCTTTGTCGAGTTTGCCCGCGAGATGGTGGCGCGCGTGCAGTGCATGGCGCCAGCGGGCGAAGAAAAAAATAAAGCAAAAACTACCCCTGCCGGTTGATTGGTAAGCGCTAGTAGCTATTAAATTCAGAGCAAATGCAGCCATCTAACGTGCTCTTGCTACCCGGCTGGCAAAGCTCAGGCCCCGGTCATTGGCAAAGTCTGTGGGAAACGCAGTACGGCTACCGCCGCGTCGAGCAGCACGACTGGCTGCGCCCCCTGCGTGGCGACTGGACTGCCCGGCTTGACGAGATGGTGATCGATACCGAGGGCCCCGTGCTGTTGGTAGCGCACAGCCTGGGCTGCATTCTCACTGCTTGGTGGGCGGCGCATTCACAGCACACCGCACGGGTGCGTGGTGCCTTGCTTGTCGCGCCCGGCGATGTGGAGCAGGCCGACGTGGCCGCCTCAATTCCTGGCTGGGCGCCCATTGCCCGCCAGCCGCTGCCCTTTCCCACCATTGTGGTCGGTAGCCGCGACGACCCGTATTGCCGCTTCGCGCGGGCCCAGGGGCTGGCAGAGGCCTGGGGCGCACGCTATGAGGATCTGGGCGAGCGAGGACATATCAACGCCGAATCTGGCCTCGGAACCTGGCCCGAAGGGCTGTCCCTTCTGCACTCCCTGATGAAAAATTGAAAGCCACCATGGTCACCAAAAAACCCAAAGGCCTCGGCCGCGGCCTCGAAGCCCTGCTGGGCCCCAAAGTCGCCGAGCGCGCCAACGTCGAACCGGTGGAGGGCGCACCGTCCAGCCTGCCGCTGTCTTCTCTGGTGCCCGGCATCTACCAGCCGCGCACGCGCATGGACGAGGGCGCGCTGTACGAGCTGGCCGAATCCATCAAGGCGCAGGGCATCATGCAGCCCGTGCTGGTGCGGCGCCTGACCACAGGCGAGAACGCGGGGCAGTACGAAATCATTGCGGGCGAGCGGCGTTTCCGTGCGGCGCACCTGGCAGGGCTGGACGCCATTCCGGTGCTGGTGCGCGATGTGCCCGACGAAGCCGCCGCCGCCATGGCGCTGATCGAGAACATCCAGCGCGAAGACCTCAACCCGCTTGAAGAGGCGCAAGGGCTCTCGCGGCTGGTGAAAGAGTTTGGCCTGACGCACGAGCAGGCCGCGCAGGCGGTAGGGCGCTCGCGCTCGGCGGCGTCCAACCTGCTGCGCCTGCTGAACCTTGCTGAGCCGGTACAGACGATGCTCATGGCGGGTGATATCGACATGGGCCACGCGCGGGCGCTGCTGGCGCTCGACCGGGCCGCGCAGATCACGGCGGGCAACCAGATTGCGGCCAAAAAACTCTCGGTCCGAGAAGCCGAATCGCTCGTGCGCCGCATTGGCGCCGATTTCAACCTGGTGCCGCAAAAGCCCAAGAAGGAAAAGTCGCGCGACATCAAGCGGGTGGAAGACGAGTTGTCGGACCTGCTCATGGCTGAGGTGGAAGTGCGCGTGAAAAAACGTGTCAAACGCGGGGGGCGCACCGAGGAGATGGGCGAACTTGCCATTTCCTTTGGTTCGCTGGACGCGCTGAACGGCCTTATCGAACGCCTGCGTCGGCCGTAGGGCGCCTGGCACGCTTGGGCTCATGTTTCGCCTTCCCTGGCCTTTGCCGGCCCTGCTGGCCTGGGGCATGGCCTGGTGCTTGTTTGTGCTGCTGGCGCGGGTGCTTGCGCCCGCTTGGGCGTTGCTTCTGGCCTGCGCGCTGCCTGTCGCGCTGAGCCCACTGGCCGGTAGCTGGTGGCGCCGCGCGCTGCTGGCGGCCGGGT
>JBQMQB010000171.1:2851-5456 GCA_052172715.1 Giesbergeria sp.
GTGCGCCGGGGCGACATCTGGGCGGCAGACTGGGCAGGCTACCAGTTGGTGTACCTCTTCCAGCGCCCCGAGAGCATGCAGCGTGCTCTGGCCAAGGCGCAGGCCGAGATGGCCGCTGGCGCCTGGCTGGTCAGCCTGGAGTTTGCCGTGCCTGGTGAGCAGCCCCAGGCCGAGCTCAAGCTGACGGGCGATCGCAGCGTGTGGCTTTACCGCATCACCCGGCGTGAAAAACCGCACGCTGCAGCGACCGAAATGGTCCAAGCTGCGGTAAAAGGCCACCGCTCACGCCGATACTTCGGGCGCTGAACCTGGGTTTTGCTACATTTTCGCGGTTGACCGCTGGAGTATCCCCGCCAGACCAGCAAATAAGGGAGAGCGCGCAACACAAGCGCGCCCCACGAACGAGGAGGACTGCCGTCCCCGCCGCGCTATCGAAGAGCAGGCAGTGGAGCGCCTCTGGACAGACCACAAAAACTGAGGACACCATGGCTTTTTCATCCCCATTGCGCGTGCGCGCTCTTGCACCACTGGCGTTCGCGCTGGCCCTCGCCGGCTGCGCCAACATGCAAAGCCACGACAAGCTGGCCACCGAAATGCAAACGGCTGGCAGCAACGGGGGGGTCCCAGCGGCCATCGCCCGTCTGGAAGCTTCGGCCACCACCGAAGCCGATCGTACCGAGCTGCTCTACAACCTTGAACGCGGCGAACTGCTGCGTATGGACAACCGTTACGAGGACAGCACCAACGCCTTCCTGCTGGCGGACAACCGGGTCAAGGTCTGGGAAGAGTCTGCCAAGACCGACCCGCAAAAGCTCATGGGCACGGTGGGCGCGGCGCTGATTAGCGAGCGACTCAAAGCCTATGAAGGGCAGGATTACGAAAAGGTCTGGCTCACCACCACGCTGGCGCTTAACCGCGTCGCCGTGGGCGACCTGGAGAACGCACGTGTCGACATCAAGCGCACGCACGAACGTGAGGCTGTGATCGCCGAATTCCGTGCCAAGGAAACGCTGGCAGCCGAAGAAGAGGCCAAGGCCAAGGGCGTCAGCTCTTCCGGCAAGGAACTCAATGGCTACCCGGTCGAGACGCTGAACGACCCAGAAGTGCTGGCGCTCAAGAACGGTTATTCCAACGCCCTCTCGCATTACCTTGCGGGGTATTTGTACGAAGTGCTGGGCGAATCTGGTCTGGCCGCGCCTGGCTACCGCAAGGCGATTGAGCTCAAACCCGACACTGGCGTGCTCGAAGAAGGCCTGCGCGGCCTCGACAGCCGCACCAGTTTCACCTGGAAGCGCCGCCAGCATATGACGGACGTGCTGTTCTTGGTCGAGGCTGGCGACGCACCGGCGCGCAAGCCTACTGCCTTCACGCTGCCAGTGCCCACCGGGCGCGGCATGGTGACGGTCAGCATTTCCTACCCCGTCATTGAGCCTTCGACCGATGCACCGCTGGGCCAGATTTCCGCGGCTGGCTACAACTTCAAGCTGGAAAAAATCGTCGACGTGAACGTCATGGCGCGCCGTGCTCTCAAGGACGAAATGCCCGGCATGGTGTTTCGCGGCATCACCCGCGCCGTGGCCAAAGGCGTGCTGCAGAACGAATTGCAAAAGCGCGGAGGGCTGATCGGCGGCCTCATCGGTGCGGCAGCCTCCGTGACAACCGAGCAGGCCGACGACCGCATGTGGCGCATGCTGCCTGGCCGCGTATACGTGGCGCGCGGCTACCTGCCACCGGGCACGCACCAGCTGAGCGTGAACGGCCGCCCCTTGCCTGCGCCCGTGCAGATTGATGGCCAGTACGCCCTGGTGCCCATGCGCCTGTACAACAACACCGTGCTGATGGGCAAGGTCGCCACCATTGGCAGCCTCGCAGCCGTGAAGGGCGCACCGGCCGTAGCGCCGGAAGCGGCGGCCGGCACGCAGGAAGTCCCGGCCAAACCCCAGAAGGCGCAGAAGCGCCGTGCTCGCAAACCCGCAGCCGCCAGCGTCGCTGAGTGACCGGTAACGCCCTTTTATGCAACCTCAAGGAGCCAGCGCCATGACCGCACGCACCCTTCTCGCCGCTACAGCGGCATTCCTGGCGCTCTCGGGCGCCGTCCAGGCACAGATGCACGACCCGGCCACGCCGATTGCCGTGGCCTCCAAGGTCGCGCTGCGCGGCGAGGCCCACAACATCGCTGTGCGCGAGATCCGCATCGTGCGCAAGAACGATGTGCTCGTCGTGCAGGCCGACATGGCCAACATGGGCCGCGGCGACCGCACCGTGTTCTACCGCTTCAAGTGGCTGGACAACGTGGGCAACCAGGTGGGCGATGGAGAATCCTGGAAGCAGATGACCGTGCTTGGTCTTGGTCAGCAGACCGTCAAAAGCGTGGCGCCCACCGGTGCTGCGCAAGACTTTCGTATCGAGATGAACGTAGAAACGCGCTGAATGCAGCGCCCGCAGGAGAACACCATGATCAAACCCTTCCGCCGCCACATCGCCCTGGGCTTGGCCGCAGCTACCTTGCTGCTGGCCGGTTGCCAGAACCTCTCGTCCCCCGTGATCCGCTTTGACCGCCAGGTCAACTACGGCGACGCCAAGGGCGTGGAGCTGGTGACCAACG
>JBQMQB010000172.1:0-5451 GCA_052172715.1 Giesbergeria sp.
GTGGGCCAGCAGATGGTGCAACTGCACGGCGGCATTGGCGTGACCGACGAGTACATCGGCAGCCACTACTTCAAGAAGCTCACGCAGATGGAAATGACGTTTGGCGACACCCTGCACCACCTGGGGGAAGTGTCGGGCCGCATGCAGGAGACGGCAGGCGTGTTCGCCTGACCCCAATTAATTTTCAGGCCGCCAGGCGCGAGGTGCGCGGCACATGCGCCATCAGGAACTCCATTTGGTCGGCGAGGATGCGGCGGTTGCGCAGGATGAAGTCTTCCCACAGGCTGGGCACGTACGGCGTATAGAGCAGCGGCATGTGGGCCTGCTCGGGCGTGCGCGGGCCCTTGCGGTGGTTGCAGCCACGGCAGGCAGTGACCACGTTCATCCAATGGTCCACCCCATGGCTGGCGAAGGGCACGATGTGTTCGCGCGTCAGCTCCACTTCGTGGAACTCGCCGCCGCAGTAGGCGCAGACATTGCGGTCGCGGGCAAACAGTTTGGCGTTGGTCAGGCCCGGCCGGCAGTCAAACGGATTGGTGCGCGGCACGCCGCGCGTGCCGATGATGCTGTTGATGACAATGAGCGACTGCTGGCCCGTCACCGCGTTGTGCCCGCCGCGAAAGCGCGCCACCTCTCCCCCCACTTCCCAGCGCACGTCACCAGTGGCGTAATGGGTGGCGGCCTGCTCCAGCGATATCCACGACTGGGGCAGCCCTTGGGCCGAGAGCTTCAACACTTTCACAAGCAGCCTCCTTGAAAAATCATCAGGAAACGGGGCAAGCGGGCGCCTCAGTGGCTGCGCACGCGCAGTAGTGAGACTGCGTCACAATATACGCCATTCGTGCCAAATGCGGGGTTTTCGCTTGCCCCGTATGCGCCAGCCGCTATTAAAACAATACCAACCCATGCTTGTTCTTCGTGGTTTCCGCCATCCCGCCATTGCTCCGGCATGCGCGCTCACCATTGGCAACTTCGATGGCGTGCACCGTGGCCACCAGGCCATGCTGGCGCTGCTGAACGCTGAGGCCGCGCAGCGCGGCGTGCCCAGTTGCGCGCTCACCTTCGAGCCGCACCCGCGCGACTACTTTGCCGCCAGCCTGCAAAAGCCGGAACTAGCACCGGCGCGTATCGGCACCTTGCGCGACAAGCTCTCGGAACTCGCGCACTGCGGCGTACAGCAAACGGTGGTCCTTCGCTTTGACGCCGCACTGGCCAGTCTGTCGCCCGAAACCTTCATCGACGAAGTGCTGGTGCGCGGCCTGGGCGCGCGCTATGTGCTGGTGGGCGACGACTTCCGTTTCGGCCGCCAGCGCGCTGGCGACTACGCCATGCTCGGCACCGCAGGCCAGCGCCTGGGGTTCGATGTGGCGCGCATGAATTCGTATGAAATCTCGTACGCCCATGCCGCGCCCGACGCCAATCAGCCGGTGCGCGTGTCCAGCTCCGAGGTACGCGCCGCCCTGGCGGCTGGCCGCATGGACGACGCGGCGCAGCTGCTCGGCCGCCCCTACGCCATCTCGGGCCATGTGGTGCACGGACGCAAACTGGGCCGCGCACTGGGCGAGGCCAGTGCCGGCGCGGGCAATGGTTTTCGCACGCTGAACCTGCGTTTTTCGCACTGGAAACCCGCCGCCAGCGGCATCTTCGCCGTGTGGGTGCATGGCCTGGGCACAGCGCCCCTGCCGGGCGTGGCCAACCTGGGCATTCGCCCTTCGGTAGACCCGCACGACGTGAACGGCGGGCGCGTGCTGCTCGAAACGCATTGTCTGGAGTGGCCGCAGCATCTGGGTGCGGAGGGGGCCTACGGTAAAATCATCCGTGTGGAACTGATGCACAAACTGCACGACGAGCTCAAGTACGACAGCCTGGATGCGCTGACGGCGGGCATCGCGCGCGATTGCGCCGACGCTCGCGCCTGGTTTTCGGCCCACGCTGAAACCCGCCGCCAAACCACGCGCGACCGAATTTGAGGCGCACGCGCACACTGCCGTGCGCGTGCAAACAACCTCCCTTCCCCGCCGCCCGGGCACCTCTGTTGCCGGGCCCGCTTGCCCCCACCTTCCACGAGACTTCGCGATGTCAGACGTTACCCCAGGCACTACCCCCGCCAGCACTGCAGCACCCGCCGCTGCGCAGGACTACCGCAAAACCCTGAACCTGCCCGACACGCCGTTCCCCATGCGCGGCGACCTGCCCAAGCGCGAGCCGGGCTGGGTGGCCGAGTGGAACGAACAAGGCCTGTACAAGCGCCTGCGCGCAGCCCGCTGCGACGCGCCCAAGTTCATCCTGCACGATGGCCCGCCCTACGCCAATGGCCAGATCCACATGGGCCACGCGGTCAACAAGATCCTGAAGGACATGATCGTCAAGGCGCGCCAGCTCGAAGGCTTTGACGCGCTTTACGTACCCGGCTGGGACTGCCACGGCCTGCCGATTGAAAACGCCATCGAGAAGAAGTACGGCCGCAAGCTCTCGCGCGACGACATGCAGGCCAAAAGCCGCGCCTACGCCACCGAGCAGATTGCGCAGCAGATGGCAGACTTCAAACGCCTGGGCGTGCTCGGCGAATGGGACCATCCCTACAAAACCATGGACCCGGAGAACGAGGCCGAAGAAATCCGCACCTTCAAGCGCGTGATTGAGCGCGGCTTTGTCTACCGCGGCCTCAAGCCTGTGTACTGGTGCTTTGACTGCGGCAGTTCGCTCGCAGAGTTTGAGATCGAATACCAGGACAAAAAAAGCCAGACGCTGGACGTCGCCTTCAAAGCGCACGACTCGAACAAACTGGCCGCCGCCTTTGGCCTGAGCGCGCTCACCAAAGACGCCTTCGCCGTCATCTGGACCACCACCGCCTGGACCATCCCGGCCAACCAGGCGCTCAACCTCAACCCCGAGCTGCAGTACGCGCTGGTCGATACCGCGCGCGGGCTGTTCATCATTGCCGAATCGCTGGTTGAGAGCTGCCTGGTGCGCTGGGGGCTAGAAGGCCTGGTACTGGCCACTGCGCCGGGCAAGGCGCTCAAAGGCATGGAGTTCGAGCACCCGTTCTACGATGTGAAGAGCGAAGATGGCAGCCACGGCTACCGGCGCCTCTCGCCCGTGTACCTGGCCGACTACGCCACCGCCGACGACGGCACGGGCTTGGTGCATTCCTCGCCCGCCTATGGCGTGGAAGACTTTAACTCCTGCGTGGCGCATGGCGTGGCGACCGACGACATCCTCAACCCCGTGCAGGGCCACGGCACCTACGCGCCGGAGCTTGCGCTGTTTGGCGGCCAGAACATCTGGAAGGCCTGCCCCGTCATCATCGAAGCGCTGAAGGATGCCGGGCGCCTGATGGCCACCGAGACCATCAACCACAGCTACCCGCACTGCTGGCGCCACAAGACACCGGTGATCTACCGCGCCGCCGCGCAGTGGTTCATTCGTATGGACGAAGGCGAAGGCGTGTTCACCAAAGACAAAGCGCCCGATACCCTGCGCCAAACGGCGCTGCGCGCCATCGAGCAGACGGGTTTCTACCCAGAAAACGGCAAAACCCGCTTGCACGACATGATTTCTGGGCGGCCCGACTGGTGCATCTCGCGCCAGCGCAGCTGGGGCGTGCCCATCCCGTTCTTCTTGCACAAGGATTCAGGCGAGCTGCACCCGCGCACCATGGAGATCCTGGACCAAGCGGCAGATATCGTTGAAAAGGGCGGTATTGAAGCCTGGAGCCGCGTCACCGCCGAAGAAATTTTGGGTGCCGACGATGCCCCGCACTACACCAAGAGCACCGACATCCTCGAAGTGTGGTTCGACTCCGGCTCCACCTTCCAACACGTGCTGCGCGGCTCACACGCCGGTGCCCACCACGACAGCGGCCCCGAAGCCGACCTGTACCTGGAAGGCCACGACCAACACCGCGGCTGGTTCCACAGCTCGCTCTTGCTGGCCAGCGCGCTGGAAGGCCGCGCGCCCTACCGGGGCCTGCTGACGCACGGCTTCACCGTAGACAGCCAGGGCCGCAAAATGAGCAAATCGCTCGGCAACGGCATCGACCCGCAGGACATCAGCAAGAAGCTTGGCGCGGAAATCATCCGCCTGTGGGTCGCGTCCAGCGACTATTCGGGCGACATTGCCGGCGACGACAAAATCCTCGCCCGCGTGGTAGACGCCTACCGCCGCATTCGCAACACCCTGCGCTTTCTGCTGGCCAACACCAGCGACTTCAACCCCGCGACCGATGCGGTACCCGAAGCCGATCTGCTGGAGATCGACCGCTACGCCCTGGCCCGCGCCGCAGAGCTGCAGGGCGACATCCTGGCCCACTACAAGGTGTACGAATTTCATCCCGTGGTCACCAAGCTGCAGCTGTATTGCTCGGAAGACCTGGGCGGCTTCTACCTCGATATTCTGAAAGACCGGCTCTACACCACCGCGCCGCACAGCCTGGCGCGGCGCAGCGCCCAGACCGCGCTCTACCAGATCAGCCAAGCCATGCTGCGCTGGATGGCGCCCTTCCTCTCGTTCACCGCAGAAGAAGCGTGGCGCATCGTGGGCAGCAGCGAATCCATCTTCCTGGAGCAGTATTTCGCGCTTGGCCAGCCAGCCGAAGGCCTGCTCGCCAAGTGGGCACGCATCCGCGATATCCGCGACTTGGTCAACAAAGAAATCGAGCACCTGCGCGCCGCTGGCACCGTGGGTGCCTCGCTGCAGGCGCAGGTACAACTCACCGTGGGGCCGGAAGACCACGCGCTGCTCGCCAGCCTGGGGGACGATTTGAAGTTTGTCTTTATCACCTCTGCTATTGAACTGGTAGCTGGTGACGCAATACAGATAAGCGCAAAGGCCTGCTCCGATCAAAAATGTGAGCGTTGCTGGCACTACCGCCCCGACGTCGGCCACGACGCCGCGCACCCCACACTGTGCAACCGCTGCACCAGCAACCTCTTTGGCGCCGGCGAAACCCGGCTGCATGCCTGAAATGGCCCGCAGCAACTTTTCCCCGAGCACCGGCGGAAGCTTCTGGCCTTGGATGGGATGGGCGTTGGTTGTGTTGATCGCCGACCAGCTCAGCAAGACGCTGATCCTCGGCGCCTACCGCCTGGGCGACGTTACGCACATCACCAGCTTCTTCGACATCGTGCGGGCGCACAACACCGGCGCGGCCTTCTCGTTCCTGGCACAGGCCGGTGGTTGGCAGCGCTGGCTGTTCACCGGCTTGGGCGTGCTCGCGGCGCTGTTCATCGTCTGGCAGCTGCGCGCCCACCCGGGGCAGCGGCTGTTTGCGTTCGCCCTCTCCAGCATCCTCGGCGGCGCCATCGGCAACGTGGTAGACCGGCTACTGCACGGCTACGTGGTGGATTTTCTGGATTTCCACTGGGCAGGCTCGCACTTTCCGGCCTTTAACGTTGCCGATTCGGCCATTACCTTAGGCGCCATCTGCCTGGTGCTGGATGAATTGCTGCG
>JBQMQB010000173.1:0-5433 GCA_052172715.1 Giesbergeria sp.
TCCGCCCACACCTCAAACGTCAGGTAAATCACCGGCGTGGTGAACAGCGTGAGCAACTGGCTCACGATCAACCCGCCCACTACCGTCACGCCCAACGGGAAGCGCAGCTCGCTCCCCACGCCAGCGCCCAGCATCATGGGCAGGGCACCAAACAGCGCTGCCAGCGTCGTCATCAGAATCGGGCGAAAGCGCAGCAGGCAGGCCTCGGTGATGGCGGCGCGCGCCAACAGCCCGCGCTCGCGCTGGGCATCGAGTGCGAAGTCGATCATCATGATGGCGTTCTTCTTGACGATGCCAATCAAGAGCACGATGCCGATCACGGCCACGATGTCGAGCTCGGCGCCCGCAAGTTTGAGCGCCAGCAGCGCCCCGACCGCCGCAGACGGCAGCGTCGAGAGAATCGTCACCGGGTGCACCATGCTCTCGTACAGCACACCCAGCACGATGTACATGGTGACCACCGCCGCCAGAATGAGCAGCAGCGTGTTTGACAACGACGCTTGAAACGCCAGCGCCGCACCCTGGAAGCTCGCGTCCACTACCGGCGCCACGGCGCCCTCGCTGCGCGCCTGTTGCAGCACGCTCTGCACGGCGTCTACCGCATCGCCGAGCGCCACACCAGGGGCGGCGTTGAACGACAGCGTGGCCGCAGGCAGTTGGCCGACATGGTTCACCGCCAGCGGCATGCTGCGCTCTTCGATGTGCGCCACCGCAGAGAGCGGCACCGGCGCAGCCCCTGCCACACCCGCAGTCGCCACATAAATACCGGCGAGCGACTCGGGCCCGATGGCAAAGCGCGGCGCCACCTCGAGCACCACGCGGTACTGGTTGGACTGCGTGAAGATGGTGGAAATCAGCCGTTGGCCAAAAGCGTTGTAGAGCGCATTGTCGATGGCAGCTACCGTCACGCCGCGCCTACTGGCCTCGGCACGGTCAATGGCCACGTAGGCTTGCAAGCCTTGGTCTTGCATGTCGCTGGCGACATCGGTCAGCTCGGGCTGCGTGCGCAGGCGCTGCTGCAAGGCCTGCGCTGCGCTCTGCAGCAGTGCGGCGTCGGGCGATGAGAGCAGCAGCTGGTACTGCGTACGCGCCACGCGGTCTTCAATCGTCAAATCCTGCACTGGCTGCACAAACAGACGGATGCCAGGGAGGCTCTGCGTCGATTCGACCAAGCGCCGCTGCACCACCGACGCCGTCTCGCGCGTACCGTGCGACTGCAGGTCGATGAGCAAACGGCCAGTATTGAGCGTGGTGTTTTGCCCATCGACACCGATGAAAGAGGACACACTGCGCACCGCCGGGTCTTGCAGCAAGCGCTCGGCCACGGCCTGCTGGCGCGCGGCCATGCCGGCAAAGGAGATGGATTGGTCCGCCTCCGTCGTGGCCTGCAGCAGTCCGGTGTCCTGCGTCGGGAAGAAGCCCTTGGGCACCCAGAAATACAGCGCAGCGGTAAGCGCCAATGTCGCCAGAAACACCACCCAGGTGAGCACACTGTGGTTCAGCACCACTTCCAGCGCGCGGCCGTAAGCGGCAATCGTGCGGTCAAAAAATCGGCCGGTGGCGTGGTAAATGCGCCCGTGCTTTTCCGGCTCGGGGACGCGCAGCAGGCGCGCGCAGAGCATGGGCGTGAACGTGAGCGAAATGACGGCAGATATCACGATGGCCACCGCCATCGTGATGGCGAACTCGTGGAACAAGCGCCCCACCACGTCGCCCATGAACAACAGCGGAATCAGCACCGCAATCAGCGAGACCGTGAGCGAAATGATGGTGAAACCAATCTGGCGCGCCCCCTCCAGCGCGGCCTGCATCGGCGTCATGGGCACCGCGCCAGGGTGCTCCAGGTGCCGAGCGATGTTCTCGATCATCACGATGGCATCGTCCACCACAAAGCCGGTGGAAATGGTCAGCGCCATCAGCGTCAAGTTGTTGATGGAAAAGCCCGCCAAGTACATGACGCCCAGCGTGCCGATAAGCGACAGCGGCACCGCCACTGCCGGGATCAGCGTCGCCATGCCACTACGAAGAAACACGAAAATCACCGCCACCACCAGCGCAATGGCCAGCAGCAGCTCGTACTGCATGTCGCGCACCGAGGCACGGATGGTCACGGTGCGGTCGCTCAGCACCTGCACATCAAGCGAGGCCGGCAGCGTACTGCGCAGTTGCGGCAACAAGGCATTGATGCGGTCCACCGTGTCGATGACGTTGGCGCCCGGCTGGCGCTGGATATTGAGGATGACGCCGACGCGGCTGCCCGTCTCCGGCGTGCCGGCCCAGGCGGCCAGGCGCGTGTTCTCGGCGTCGTCCACTGTCTCGGCAATATCGCTAAGGCGTATTGGCGCGCCGTTGCGAAATGCCAGCACCAGGTTGCGGTATTCGGCGGCCGACTGAAGTTGGTCATTGGCGTCGATGCTGGACGCCCGCTCCGGACCGTCAAAACCGCCCTTCGCTTGGCGCACGTTGGCGGCGGCAATGGCGGTGCGCACATCATCCAGCGTCAGCCCCAAGCCCGCCAGCGTGGCCGGGTTGGCCTGGATGCGCACCGCAGGCCGTCGCCCTCCGGCCACCGCCACAAGCCCGACGCCCGCCACTTGCGAGATGCGCGGTGCCAGGCGGTTCTCCACCAGGTCGTTGACGCGGATCACCGGCAGTGAGGGCGAGGTAATTGCCAGCGTCATGATGGGTGCGTCTGCCGGGTTCACCTTGCTGTAGAGCGGCGGCATGGGCAGGTCGCTCGGCAGCAGGTTGCTGCCGGCGTTGATGGCGGCCTGCACTTCCTGCTCGGCTACGTCCATGGCCACGTCCAGCGAGAAGCGCAGCGTGATGACCGAGGCGCCACCGGAGCTGGTGGACGACATTTGCGTCAGCCCCTGCATCTGGCCGAACTGGCGCTCCAGCGGGGCAGTGACAGTGGCGGTCATCACGTCCGGGCTGGCGCCGGGGTAGAGCGTGGTGATCTGGATGGTCGGGTAATCGACCTCAGGCAGGGCCGACACCGGCAGCAGGCGCAGCGCCAGCAAACCGCTGAGCAGCAAGGCGAGCATGAGCAGCGAAGTCGCCACTGGCCGCAGGATGAAGGGGCGCGAGATATTCATGCGTGAAATCGCCGGGCGTGGTTCGCTCGCCGATTCAAGGTTTGGCTACAGATGGCACTGCGCTGGCCGGAGCGCTCGGCGCGCTGGCGCCTGCCGCTGGACCTTCCGCGGCCGCCTTGCGGCGCGCGGCAATGGAGGCGCGGCGCTCTTCGGGCGACATCTTGGCCAGCTTCTCGCGCTCTTCTGGGGGCAATGTGGAAGGGTCAAAGCGCCGTGCCTTGGCCACCGGCCCCGCGCCAGGTGCGACGGGTGCAATCACGTTCACCTTGGCACCGTCGCGCAGGCGGTCCAGGCCATCGGTCACCACCTTGGCACCGACGGGCAGGTCAGCCTGCACACTGACGCGGTCGCCGTCGTGCGGGCCTGCGCGCACAGTGGTCCAGCCGACGGTACCGTCGTCTTTCACCAGGTAGACGTGACCGTTTTGCACCGCAGTGGCGGGCACCGTGAGCGTGTCTTTCAAGGTGTCGAGTTCAAGCTTGACGTTGACAAACTGGTTGGGAAACAGCGCGCTGTCCTCATTCGGAAACGCTGCCTTGACCCGGATGCTGCCGGTGGCGGTGTCGATGGCGTTGTCGAGCGCGCTGACAACACCGGTGGCCAAACGCTGGCGCATTTCCCGGTCCCACAGCTCGACTGGCAGCGCCGTCTTGCTGGCCAGCCGCGGCGTGATTTGCGGCAACAAACCTTCCGGCACCGAGAACACGGCGTCGATGGGCCGCACCTGTGTGAGGGTGACAATACCGTTCGCATCGCCCGGCGACACCCCGTTGCCCAAGTCGGCCTGGCGCAGACCCAGGCGACCCGAAATGGGGGCCGTGATGCGCGTGTAGGAAAGCTGCAGCTGCGCCGCATCGCGCGCCGCGCGGCTGGCAGCCACCGTGCCTTCGAGTTGGCGCACCAAGGCGGCCTGCGTGTCCACCTGCTGGCTGGCAATCGAGTTTTGCCGCTGAAGCTCGCGGTAGCGTGCAAGGTCAATGCGCGCGTTTGCCATAAGAGCTTCGTCGCGTGTCAGACTGCCCTGCGCCTGGCCCAGCACCGCTTGGTAGCTGCGCGGGTCGATACGCGCCAGCAGCGTGCCCGCCTTGACCTCGTCGCCCTCTTTGATATGCAGCTCGGTAAGTTCGCCGGGCACCTTCGCCCGAACCACCGCAGTGGCCCGTGCGCTCATGGTGCCAATGGCGCTGACGCGCACCCGCACGTCTTCGCGCCGGACCTCGCCGACAGTGACCGGCTGTATGGCCGCGCCCGCGAAGCGTCCACCGCGCCCACCCGACCGGGCTGTTTCTGTCCCCTGCGCCTTGTCGCCGCGCTGCTGCCACCACCAGCCACCACCCGCCAAGAGCGCGGCCAACAGGACGAGTCCGAGCAGCAGGCCCCAACGGATGCGGCCACGTGCGGAGACAGGTAGGAGAAGGTTTGGGTGGGAAATGGGCATGGCAGGCGCGCAGCAAAAGCGGACAGTGGCCTGCGATAGTAGTCAGCCTTCGCCCTGCCTGCCTGCCACCGCCGCCGCTTTTACCGGCCTTTTACCCACGCTTTACCCGTGCCCAGCTTTTCGAGCAGCCCGTGCCGCTGCATTACAAGAAAACCCACACTATCAAAAAATGAGCTACTAGCGCTTTATCAGCAAGCGCTAGGGATGCCCTGCATCACTCTAGGCGAGAGGGTGTAGTGCGGATCGGGATGGGATGCAAGTTGCTTACGCCCAAAGCACTTTCTTGCGCGACTCTTCCCACTCGCCAAACTTCGCTGCGTACAGGTCTTCAATGCGATTGCGCTTGACTTTGAAAGTAGGCGTGATGATGTCGTTCTCCACCGTCCAAGGCGTGCTGCTGACGACCAGGCACTGCAGTTGCTCATGCGGGTCGAGCGTGGCGTTCACCTTGGCCATGTGCTGCACCAGAGACTGTTCCAGCGCCTTGCGGCCCTCAGCCGATTTGGCCTCTGCGGCGGCGTCGGCGTTGAGCATGAGGATGCCGATCGGCTGGCCCAGGTTCGCCCCTGTCACCACGCAGGCCTCGATGGCGGGGTGGCCGCCGAGCTTGTCTTCAATCGGCGCCGGCGCCACGTACTTGCCTTTGCCGGTTTTGAACAGATCCTTTACACGGCCGGTGATGTGCAGGCAACGGTCGGAATCGATGCGGCCTTTGTCGCCGGTGCGCAACCACCCGTCTGCAGTGAACGCTTCCTGCGTCTGCTCGGGCGCCTTGTAATACCCCATCATCACCGCAGGGCTCTTCATCTGGATTTCACCCGTTTCGGGGTCGATGCGGTCTTGCACGCCCTCGTAGGCCGGGCCCACGCTGCCTTGCTGGTTCTTGCCCGGCACGGT
>JBQMQB010000174.1:0-5372 GCA_052172715.1 Giesbergeria sp.
CGGTAGCGCTCTGGCAGCAGCGTCTGGAGGTTGCGCAGCTTGGGCGCGTCGTAGGTGGCGATATAGAGCATGCTCGGGTTCTGTGCCGCGTAGTCCTGGTGGCCAGACTCGGCTGGGTAGAAACTGGTGAGCGGCTCGACTTTGGTGGCGATGGGTGCGCGCAGCAGGGCTGCTGCGTCGAGCTGCGCGATATAGGCCTGCGCCACATCGCGCTGCGCCTCGGTTTCAAAGAACACGGCGGAGCGGTACTGTGGACCCATGTCCGGCCCCTGCCGATCGCGCTCCGTCGGATCGTGCGCCACCGAAAAGAACACCTGCAGCAACTCGCCCAGTGTGATTTGCTGTGGGTCGTAGCGGATGCGCACCGCCTCTGCATGCCCGGTGTTGCCGCTGACGACAGCTGGGTAGTTCGCCTGCTCGGCGGCACCACCTGCATAGCCCGACACTGCGCCGAGCACGCCACGCGTGTGTTGGAACACCGCCTGCACGCCCCAGAAGCAACCACCGGCGAGCACTACGCTGGCCTGCTGCGCGCCTGGAGTTGCTGCGGCAGATGCCCCCGTGGGAGCGGGCAGCAGTTGTGCCGACTTGGCACGCGAGGTGAAGGCGGCGTAGAGCAGGGCGAGCACCACCAGCGCCGCCACTGCGGCAATCAGCCGCGCGGCGCGCAAGCTTTCTGGCTGCGCGTCGGCGGGCGGGCGTACCGGCATGGTTGTTTAAACGCGCTCGAAGATCGCCGCGATGCCCTGGCCACCGCCAATGCACATCGTTACCAGCGCATAGCGGCCCTGAATGCGCTGCAGTTCGTAGACAGCCTTCACCGTGAGCAGTGCACCGGTGGCGCCAATTGGGTGACCCAGCGAAATGCCCGATCCGTTGGGATTGACCTTGGCGGGGTCCAAACCGAGGTCGCGCGAGACGGCACATGCCTGGGCGGCAAAAGCCTCATTGGCTTCGATCACGTCCAGGTCGTTCACGGTCAAGCCCGCCCGTTTGAGCGCCAGTTGTGTGGCGGGCACTGGGCCAATGCCCATGTATTTCGGGTCCACGCCGGCGTGGGCGTAGGCCACCAGGCGCGCCAGTGGCGTGAGCCCCCGTGCTTTGGCTGTGCTCGCTTCCATCAGCACCACGGCAGCGGCGGCGTCGTTAATACCTGAGGCATTGCCGGCCGTCACCGTGCCGTTTTCCTTCAGGAACACAGGCTTGAGTTTGGCCAGGTCTTCTAGCGTGGCGCCAGGGCGGAAATGCTCGTCGGTGCCGTACAGCACGTCGCCCTTGCGGCTCTTGAGCGTGACCGGGACGATTTGGTCCTTGAACACGCCGTTCTGCGTGGCGCGCTCGGCGCGGTTGTGGCTCTCGACGGCCAGCTTGTCCTGGTCTTCGCGCGTGATGCCCCACTTGGCGGCGATGTTTTCCGCTGTGATGCCCATGTGGATGTTCTGGAACGGGTCGTGCAAGGCACCCATCATCATGTCTATCAACTTCGTGTCGCCCATACGCGCGCCAAAACGCGTCGCAAGGCTGGCGTAGGGCGCACGGCTCATGTTTTCGGCACCGCCGCCAATGGCAATGTCGGTGTCGCCCAGCAAAATCGCCTGGCTGGCGCTGACGATGGCTTGCAGACCGGAGCCGCACAAACGGTTGACGTTGAACGCCGGCGTGCCTTCGCCGCAGCCGCCGTTTATGGCGGCAACGCGCGAGAGGTACATGTCCTTGGGCTCGGTGTTGACCACGTGGCCGAACACGACGTGACCCACGTCTTTGCCGTCCACGTGGGCGCGGGCAAGCGATTCGCGCACCACAAGCGCGCCCAGTTCGGTGGGCGGAACGTCCTTCAGGCTGCCGCCAAAGGTGCCAATGGCGGTACGCACTGCGCTGACGACGACGACTTCACGGGACATGGTGGACTCCAAGTAATAAAAAAATTGGCTCTAGCGCTTGCCTGTATTGCGGCGCAAGCTATGAAATAAATAGTGAATCAGGCGTCGCGTACATCGGCAATGGGATGCTCGCCGAAATCGGGACGGTCCAGCCAGGCCAGTACGCGTGCAGCCGCGTCCTGAGGCGTAGCAAGACTGCCCGCAGTCTTCATCTGCGCGAAGTTCCTCACATCGGGAAACAGCGCCGGGTCGGTACTGCGCAGCTGCACTTGCATGTCGGTGTCGATGACGCCCGGCGCCAGCGAGCACAGTTTGGCGCCGTGCGCCTTCTGTGCTTCGTCCAGGGCAGCACAGCGTGTGAAGATGTCCAGACCGGCCTTGGCCGCGCAGTACGCCGCTTGTGACGCCATGGCGCGCCGACCAAGTCCGGAGGAAATGTTTAGCACCTTGCGTGGCACCAGCCAATGCTCGGTCTCGCCGAGGAAGACGCTGGTCAGCAGCATGGGCGCTTCAAGCCCGACGCGCAGCGCCTTGCTGAGCTCGCCTGCATCGCTTTCGGACAGCGGCGCAATGCGCGGCAGCACGCCAGCGTTGTTGATCAGTGTGGCGCTGCCGAAGTCGTCAAGCGACTTGCGCGCCAGCCACTCGCGCAGCCGTGCTGCGGCGCCGGTGCCATCGGCCAGATCGAGCTGCCATTGCAGCAGCGTACACCCCACCGCGTCGGCAGCGCCTTGCAGGGCAGATGCTTGGCCGCGCGAGATGCACAGGAGCGTGTCGGTGGACTTGAGGAGTTGCTCTGCCATCGCAAGGCCCATGCCACGCGAGGCGCCGGTAAGAATGGTCAAGTGGCGGCTCATGGATGTATGGTACGCCCGCTGCCTTTCACACGCTGACAAGTGGGCGAATCAGCTGCCGGGATTGTGTACGCGGTTGATCACGCCGTTCCGCTTCTCGGTAATCTGCAGCAAACCATCGAAGGCGCTCGCCGCTTTTTTCAAGAACATGGGATTGCGCAGCGGCTTGCTGTGTGGGTCGGTCGACCTCGTCTGCGTTCGTTTGTAGGGTGGCTAAGGAATACGCGCACTGTCCTAGCGAAGGAAAAGAGTAGAAAGGTTCATTACTAGAAAATAGTTAATGCGAATCATTCGCACTTAAGATACAATGAACACATGGGAAAAGTGCAGTGCAGGGCTTCTCTCACTGTTTCATCGTGGGGCGATCTGGAATTGGCGGGATCTGGAGAGCTACTTTTTCTAGCCATCGGTTTTCCGGCCAGACATGCTCTGTTTCCTCACGGCGTTGTATCGGTAGGTTGCGCTTTTTTTGTGTCTCTTGCATACCCGCCGTGGATGCGAAGGCCCCATTAGGAGAACTCGCTTGAACACCATTCGAAATCAGGCCGCTGCTTTTTTAGCCCCGCTTCGACGCACAAAGCCACTGCGCTGGGGGCTCGGCTTGGCCATCGCGGCGGCTGGCGCACTGGTGCTGTTGTCGCAAGTGTGGGGCTTTGTGCGTGGCAATCCCGTGGTGTTTAGTGCGTTTGTGGGTGGCTCGGTGGCAGCGTTGGCGACGGCGCTGGGTACGCTTCCAGTTTTGCTATCGCAGAAATTGTCGGACCGTGTGCAGGACACGCTCTTTGGTTTTGGCGCCGGTGTGATGCTGGCGGCCAGCGCCTTCTCGCTGGTGATACCAGGCTTGCAGGCGGCGCGGTCCATTGGCGCATTCGGCGGTGGAGCATGGGGCGCCGGCGTCGTCGTCGGTGTGGCCATTTTGCTGGGAGCGCTGACTTTGCTGGCGATGGACAAGTTGCTGCCGCACGAGCATTTCATCAAGGGTCCGGAAGGGCAGTCGGCCCAGAAGCTGCGGCGCACCTGGCTCTTTGTGATTGCGATTGCCCTGCACAACTTGCCAGAGGGCCTGGCCATTGGTGTGGGCTACGCGGGCAGCGAAAACATTCGGGCCAACGCGCTGGCCATGGGCATTGCGATCCAGGATATACCGGAAGGGCTGGTCGTCGCCGTGGCCCTGCTCGCCGCAGGCTATCGCCGCAGCTTCGCCGTCGGCCTGGGTATGGCGACCGGACTGGTCGAGCCGATCGGGGCTGTTGCCGGTGCGGCCATCGTCAGCTACTCGGCTGCGTTGCTGCCGTGGGGCTTAGGCTTCGCTGCGGGCGCCATGCTGTTTGTGATCAGCCACGAGATCATTCCTGAATCACACCGCAAGGGGCATGAGGTATTCGCCACCATGGGGCTCATGGTTGGGTTCGTCCTGATGATGTTGCTCGACACCGCGCTCGGCTAATTGGGTGATGGAACGATGTTTTTGGCACCGCTGGTGGGCAGTCGCTCTAAGTGCAGACCGTTCTGCGAACCTTTGGCGCATGCCACTGGCGGGCGTGTCCATCGCACCCAAGGTCTGGTGCACGTTTGTCACGGCCCTGGCCGAGCAAGTCATTGCTGTGAAGCACCTTTCGGTTGAATTGCTGCGGGTGTTTTGTCGCCAGGCCGGACCGACGCAGCCGCACAAGGCTGCAAACGGCAATGCCCCGTATGCACTTACAGGGCCGATCTTCTGGGCTCTCTTCGGCGAGCCGTTCTGTGCCATCTGTCTCGCCTTCCTTCAGGGTGAGAGCCGGCGGAGCAGTCCATGAATCTCGCACCGCACGATGTGGCTCAATTGGTTTTCGAGTACCACGCTTTGGTGCGTCACTGCGCCAAGGTGCAAGCGCGTTGCAGCGAGCTGGCGCGGCAGCAGGCCGCCGAGATTGAGTGTTTGCGTGCGCAAAGCATGCGCCAGCGTGCGGCCACCATCGTGCGCGATTCCGCACTGGCATGGGAGCGCGAAGACCGGGCTGCGCTGGAAGCGGCCATTCCGGGCTTGTCTCGGCGCACGCTGCTGGCACAGCGCGTAGAGGCGCTGCTGGCGCGGATTCAGGAGCTAATGCGGGAGCGCTTGCATTGGCAGCGCCCACCTACAATGCAACGCGATATTGATATGGCTGCACTGCCAGCGATCGCGGCGGACGAAGAGATGGGCGCCTTGGAAGAAAGCCTCGTGGCTGCCGACCTGGTCATCTGCCAGACAGGCTGCCTCAGCCATGGTGCGTACTGGCGTGTGCAGGATCACTGCAAGCGCACTGGCAAGGCCTGCGTGCTGGTCGAGCAGCTGGAGGCTTTGCGCATCGTACGCATCCGCAAGCAGGTCAGTGAGGCCGAAACGGTGCCGGTGTAGAAGCGAGAGACGCCCTGAACACGGCGCAGAGAACGGCATTGCGATGGAACGCTTTGCTTGGGGTGCTGGGCCGAAAGTCCGTGGTTTCGGCTGGACGTCACTGGAACTGAGATTCGAAAAAATCTGAGTCGTGACAATGAACTGCAACGTTCCTTGGACTTCTGAAGACATCCATGGAAAGCTGAAATGGAGCGGGTGATGGGAATCGAACCCACGCTATTTGCTTGGGAAGCAAAAGTTCTACCATTGAACTACACCCGC
>JBQMQB010000175.1:0-5352 GCA_052172715.1 Giesbergeria sp.
TCAGCGGCGGCCACCCCGCGTTGTTTGAAGAAGGGCTGCAGTGGCTGGTAGACCAGGGTGTGGGCGAAGGGCATGCCTCGTCGAGTGCCCTGCGCACGCACCTGGCCAGTAGCCCGCGCCTGTGGCAAACCTTTTTGCCGCTGGCCCAGGCGCCTGCAACACGTGCGCGCTTGCAGCAACTGCTGCAGGCCGACGACCTAGGCCGCGCGCGCCCCTATTTGCAAGACAACGAACTGCGTAGTCTGTTCTGGGGCAACCTGATCCATGTGCGCGGCGCGGGCGATGCGGCGCGGCTGCATTGGCGCTGCCCCACCATTCGTGATGCAGGCTGGATGGTGCTGGAATCATGTTTGAGCGATTGAGCCCCTTCCTCTCCAAGGCGGTGGGGCGCGGTGTGGTGATCGCGGTGGTCACGCTGTTTGTGGGCAGCGCGTTGTTCACGCCTCAGCGCAACCCGGTCACGCGCGGCGCATTTCTTGCCACGGTCAATGTGGGCCCTGTGTGGAACGAGCTGGTGCAGTGGCGCATTGCCATGATCCAGGCGCGCAATGAGCTGGATGGCTGGCCCAAGGACATCGACAAATACGCGCCGCCCATCGCCAACGCGCAACTGCGTGTGACTTCGCCGCGCCCCAATGTGCTGCAAGCCGACATTGCCCGCAACCCGGAGCTGGGCAAGCTGGCGGGCACGCAGGTGGTGGTGGAGCTCAAGCCCGGCACCCACATCTGGAGCTGCCGCCCCGGTAACCCGCCCATTCCGCAAGGCTACCTGCCACTGAACTGCCTGAAAGGCAGCACCGACGACTTCTCGCCCGGCCAGCCGCCCACCGACGCCGACCCGTTTGGCTGGCTGCGCTTGCTCATCCTATGGTGCGGGGTGCTTTTTGCCGTGGGCGCCGTGGTGTGGGTGGTGCGCCACCCCATGATCGGCGCAGGCCAGCTGCGCCCTGCGCGCCTGCGCCGCACGCCGCTGACGCGGCTGCCGCAGATCGACCGGCTGCTGCGCATGCTGCGGCGGTTGGATGCCACGCTGCTGGCCGCCGACATCCGCATGGTGGACTGGCGCTGCGCTGTGTTGTGCGCCCAGGCCACAGGGGCCGAACAAGCCCCCGCCTTGGCGCGCGCGCTGGGCGAGCGGGTATCGGCCCGTTGCCAGCCCAGCAGCGACTGGGAACTGCCCGGTCAGGTGTTTGAGTGGCAGTTTCCGCCCGACCTACCCGTGTCGCTGGACCGCTGCCTGGTGTTCGTGCCCGCACCGGGTACGGACGAGGCCACGGTGCTGCACCAGTTGCGTGCCGCGCAGACGGGCAGCGACGTGCTGCTGATCCTGAGCCCGCACAGTGTGGATACCCCCTGGCCTATGCTGCGCGCCCACGCCGACGACCGCGCCAACCTGCATGTGATGGTGGATAGCGCCAGCCAGACCGAGTGGCTGATTGGCGGCGATGCGCTGCAGGTGCTGCTGCGCCTGCTGGCCGCGCAACTGCGCATCACGCGCATCTCTCCCTACCAAACGCGCGGCGGTGTCACACGCGAAGGCGCCTTTTTTGGCCGCGCACAACTGCTGGCCCGCGTGATCAACCGCGAGCCCGCCAACTACCTCGTGGTGGGTGGGCGCCAGTTGGGCAAGAGCAGTTTGCTCAAAGCCGTGCAGCGCCGCATGCACGGCCACCCACACACCGTGTGCCACTACGTCTCGCTGCGCGACCACCGGTTGGCGCCGCGCATGGCGCTGCAATTTGGTTTGCCTGCCGAGACGCCGCTTGAAGCCATCGTGGACCACCTGCAGGCGCAGTACCAGGGCAAGCGCCTGGTGCTGCTGATCGACGAGGCCGACCTGTTCTTCCGTGATGAATCAAACAACGGCTACGCCCAGCTGTCCACGCTGCGAGCGCTGAGTGAAGAAGGGCGCTGCTGGTTCATGCTGGCGGGCTTTTGGGACTTGTATGCCACGGCCGTGCTCGACTACCAAAGCCCCCTGCGCAATTTTGGCGAGGTGCTGACCATTGGCGGCCTGGAGCGCGCAGCCTGCCGCGATCTGGCCACCGAACCCCTGCGCAAGCTGCGGCTGGGTTTTGCCAGCGACACGCTAATAGAAAAGCTGGTGGATGCCAGCGGCCAGCGCGCCAACCTCGTCGCCATCTTGTGCCAGGAATGCCTGGAAGCGCTGTTGCCCGGCGAGCGCGCCATCGAGGCGCGCCACCTCACGCAGGCCCTGGCCTCGCAGGCCGTGCAAGACGCCCTGGCCGGTTGGGGGCGCCTGAGCCACGACGACGCCGCTTGCCGTCTTGACCGTATCGTGGTCTATCACACAGCGCGAACGGGCCAAACCGGCCTGGTGGCCCTGGCCCAACTTTTGCAAAGCCATGGCGTTACAGCCGACGCGCAAGCGCTGCGCCAGTCGCTGGCACGCCTGCAACTGGCTTACGTGCTGCGCAAGCAAGAGGCCGAATACCGCTTTGCCATTCCGCTGCTGCGAGACCAGTTTGAGCCCAGCGAAGTCGAGCTGCTGCTGCACCAGGAGCTGGCGGTGTTGGGCAGGACTTGACACCTCGGGCCTTCCCATTCGTTCATTTCTCAATCTTTCAGCCATGACCACTTCATCCTCTGTCACCCTGGACGACGACATCGGATTCGATGCCGTGATAGTCGAGCTGGATCGCCTCGTGCGTGCGGGGGTATCCCCGGACCGCATCAGCGTGTCCCACTATGCCGCCGTGCAGTGGGTCTGCGAAGCACACTGGGTGTACTCCGATGGGCCAGATGCCGCCTGTGCCGCCCGGCGCGTGGACGCACAATTCGCCCTGCTGCGCTTGATGCTGGAGCGTGGGGCTGATCCCAACAAGCGCAAGAACCGCAATTCCACACCCCTGACCGTGTGTTGCCAGCAATTCGCCAGCTATTTCCAGGAGCGCGCCCTGGAGAGGCTGGCCCTGGTGCTGGCAGCGGGCGGCGACCCGCGACAGACGAAGGACCCCGCGCTTCTCATCGCCTTGGGCTTGCGCGAAATGCGGGGCGAGGTTTTTGACATGCCATTTCGTGACGACGCGCTCCCAGGCCATGCAGACACCGTGTACCAAGCGGTCGACATGCTGCTGAAGGCTGGCGCCGATATCGAGGCGCTGGACCACCGCGAGATGTACACACCGGCGCTTATGGCCGCGCAGATGAACACCGTGCCACTGCTGAGGTTTCTGAAAGAGCGCGGCGCCAATGTGCAGGTTACCAACCCGGCAGGCTCCAACGGGTTGATGTATTCAGCAGGGGATGTGGATGGCCTGAACCAGAGCAGGGCGGGGATTTCGGTGGCCTGGATGCGCGATGGCGACCCCGTCGCCACCACCCGCCAGTTGCTGGACTGGGGCCTGGACCCCGCTGCAGCCAATGCGCGCGGCCGCACTCCGCTGCGCCTGGCCGTCAGCGCTGGCAACCTCGACGTGGCCGCCGTGCTGGCCGAGGCACTGGCGGCCCAGTGCACGCTCGTGGCTGCCGATGTGCGCCTGTTTCGGGGTACCGAGTACGAGGCCCGCGTGGCGGCGCTGACCACCTCGGCGCCACCCCAAAAGCCCGCCAAGCCCAAGGTCGCCGACGGTACCGCCCAGCGCGCCACCTGGGAGCGCGCCCCCGCGTTGATCGACGGCTGGCAAACAGACCAGTCCCTGGAGTGGCTGCGCAACTGTCTCAAGGACGTCATCGAGCGACTGGGTTCGGGCGCGGACCCGCGCGTGCCGCCCGGCATGTTTTACCTAGGGTTTGATGATTATTTTTGCGGTCTGCAGTTGTCTCGCACAAAGTCGTATCTCAGTCGCAGCGGTGCAGTCGAAATTGGAGCACGTCTATTTGACTTGTCGATCATGCGCATCCGCTTCTCGCAGGCGGAGGGCGACGACTGGGTGATGCGCGAGGCCATCGACTTGTCGATGGCGCCTGGCGCACCGCCCAGCACCGACGTCTTGTGCGATGCCATCGGGCAGCTGTGCGCCCGCTACTTCAACACCCAGGCCTGACGGCAGGCGAGCGCGCGCCCACCGCCCAATCCATCTCATTTTTCACAGCCTGACCCCATGACCTCCAAACCGAAATGGACCGATCGTCTCCATAGCCCCATTCGCGTGTTGAACCACGCCGACGGCCTGCACCTGGAGAAATTCACCGATGCCGATCTGGACCAGATCGCCGACTGCGATGACATTCTGGAGATCGACCTGCGCAGCAACCGCACGGCGCAGCCGGTCGATCTGTCGCGCCTGGCGCATATCAAGGGGCTGCGGCGCTTGAGCCTGGAGCGCATGCAGTTCACCAACCTGCAGGCGCTCAAAGCCTTGCCTCACCTCACGACGCTGACCATTGCGTACTGCGACTTCACGGACTTTGGGGCGCTCAATGGCCTGCAGGTGGAGACACTGTTTGCGTGGAACAACAAGTTCACCCATTTCCCGACGGGGCTGGATTTGCCCCGGCTCGACAGCCTGTATTTGTCGCACAACCGCATTACGGACTTGTCGTTCGTTGCCAGCTACCCCACGCTTAAGTGCTTGCATGTGGACGGCAATCGAATCACCGACCTCGCTCCGTTGGCTGACTGCGCGGCGCTGGAGACGATGTGGATCAATGACAACCCGCTGACCACGCTGGCGCCTCTGGCGGGGCGGCGCTACCAACGCCTGCATGTCAGCAACGAACTGAGCGCCGAGCGGACTGCCTTGCAATTGGAGTTACCCGAGGAGCCCTATGAGCGCGCCCCAGAGAGCATCGAAGCCTCGCGCATTGCGCACCTGATGGAGGCCAAAGACTGGCCGCAGCTCTACGCCATCACCGACCTGGCCATGCTGGGTAATGCGTTCCGTTATTTCGTGCATGGGCACTTCGATGAAGAGATGGTGCGCGGTGCGCTGGCACACCCGGCCCCCGGCGCGTTCGATGCCATGGTCAAGCACGGCCTGCGTCCGCACTATTGGGACGAGTCTTTGCTGCTGGCAAAGGTGCTGAGTGAGTTTGGCGAGCGCTTGGTAACTCCACTGACCGAGACCTTTCACGCCAAACTGGCGTTTCACCCCCCTTACGAACCGTTTTACGCGGGCAAGTTGGAAGAAGAGCACGCGACCATCGTCCGCATCTTGGTGAATGCGCCCTTGCCGGTGTTGACCGACTTGTTCCTGGCCTTCTTTAACCTGCGTGGCGACTTTTCTGAGATTCATCTGTCCCACTACAAGCGTCTGCTCGACGTGGTGGGCAAAGTGCAATCGCCGCTGCTGGTGGCGCCCATCATCGACCTGCTGCGCTTTGAAAAACACATTCTCGGTGGCGACGCGGCCTTCATGAAGAAGATTTTCAAGGCCATCGGGCAACTGG
>JBQMQB010000176.1:0-5311 GCA_052172715.1 Giesbergeria sp.
CGAGTTCTACTGGAAGGTCGAGCGCGGCCAGCGCACCAGCAACCGCGATTTCGCCTGCAGCAAAGGCCTGCTGTCGCTAGAAAAAACGCCCACCGAGGTCACCTGGTCGGCCGGCGACAAGTTGGCGAGTGATACCGTGGCCAAGGCATTTGGTCTGACTGACAAGGCCGACCTGCTCAAGCGTGACGACCCAGGCCCATTTGTGGCTGCCAAGGGCACGACACTCAAAACGTGGCTCATCATCGCCTTCATTGTTTTTATCGTGATCAGCGAGCTGTCGGATTGTTCGGGCTCGCCCGGCGGCAACCGCAGCTCGGGCGGCTCGTACGGCGGTTTTTCCACCGGCGGCGGCCACAAATAAGTTCAATCCAAGGAGAACACCTATGCTCGGAATGGAATGGCTTCGGCCGGCGGTCTTCCTCGGCTCCATCTTCTACGCCATCATCGGCGTCGTCATCTTCTGGGTGTGCTTTGTCATTGTCGACAAAATCACGCCGGTCGACCTTTGGCGGGAGATTGTGGAAAAGCAAAACCGCGCGCTGGGCATGGTGGTGGCGGCCATGTGCCTGGGCATCAGCATCATCGTGGCGGCAGCGATTCACTGAGCCCAAACCCCGCCTCGCGCGGACACCGAGTGTCTGACCGAATGCGGTGCCGAGCCACTTTGGCCGCAGGGCCCGCACATGCGGGAGAAAATACGGCCTCTTGCCTGAAGTCTGCTCGGCCCATTTCCCATGCGCGTCAACTACATCGAACCGGTCATCATGCTGGCCACCATCCTGCGGTGGCTGCTGCTCGCCAGCATCACCGGGGCGATTGTGGGGACTGGCGTCAGCCTCTTTCTACAGGCCCTGTTTTACGCCTCTGAGCACACCGCCCACATCTCGCTTTGGACACAAATGGCGCTGCTGCCGCTCGCCGGCATTCTCAACGGGCTGCTGCTGCACTACGGCTACCGCGAGACTGGCAGCTATGCGCGCGATTCGGTCATCACCGCCATTCACACGCGCGCCGGCGCCATGTCGCACACCACGATTTTGATCAAGCCCGTCGCCGCGCTGATCACGCTGGCGCTGGGCGGTTCGGCCGGCAAAGAGGGGCCGTGCTCGCACATTGGCGGCACGCTGGCCTCGTGGTTTGGCAAGCTGGTGCGGCTCGACCCCGAGATGCAAAAGCGCATCGTCGCCTGCGGCGTGAGCGCCGGCTTTGCCGCAGTGTTTGGCACACCGCTGGCCGGTGCCATCTACGGCATTGAAATGCTGGTGATCGGCCGCGTGCGCCACGACTTCATCTTTCCCGCCGTGATTGCCGCCATCACCGCATTTGAAGTGGGCAAGTACTGGGGACTGACGTACGACTATTTCCCGGTCAACATCTCATCGGACTTTTCTTCGTCCCTGGCCATTCGCATCACGCTCATTGGCATCCTCTGCGGGCTGGTGTCGTGGCTGTTCATCGAAATGCTCGACCGCATCCGCTACGCCTTCATTGCGCTGCAGCGGCGTTTCAAAATCTGGCAACCGCTAATGCCCTTCATCGGCGGGCTGGTGCTGGCCGCGCTCATCGTCGTCATCCCCACCGACTATCTGGGCCTGAGCCTGCCGTTGATGGAAAACGCCCTGCAGGGCAAAGACGTCGCCTTCTGGGGTTTCCTGTGGAAATCGCTCTTGGTCGCCATCACGCTGGGCTCGGGGTTTTACGGCGGCATCGTCACGCCGCAGTTCGTCATTGGCGCCATGGCGGGCAGTGCCTTTGCCACCCTGATGGGCATAAGCCCAGCCCTGGGCGCCGCCGTGGGCATGGTGTCCGTGGTGGCGGCCGCGTCCAACACGCCCATTGCCGCCGTGCTGATGGGCTTTGAGCTGTTTGGCAGCTCCGCCGGGCCGTACTTCGCCACCGCCTGCGTCACCGCCTACATCGTCGTCGGCCACCGCAGCGTGTACTCGGGTCAGCTGCTGGGTTACTCCAAATCGCTCTGGGTACGCTCCACGCCGGACGCGCCGCTGGAGCCCGGCAAAATCCATATCTCCTACAGTTTGCTGCGCCGGTTGGGGTATTTCCGCAGCAACCGGTGGCGCAAGTAGGGCGCCCCAACCAGGAACTTGCATGAACGAATTTTTCCAATGGACATTTAAGCACAGCACGCCCTGGGACGCCCGGCCCAGCCTCAGCGATGCCGAGCTTGACGAGTTGTTTGGGCTGATGTCAGACAACGAGCAGCGGTGCAAAGGCGCCATGGGCATGGAGATGGCCGATGGCTACATGACAGCCAGCGTGGTCGGCCCCGATCCACTCCCCATTCCTTGGTTGTTGGAGGCGATTTTTGACCAGTCCACGTTGCCTTTGCCGCACGACAGCGAACGCCAACAGCGCCTGCTGCAGCTCCTGCTGCGGCGCCATGCAGATATCCAAGCCAGCACCGCGTTGCGCTCCGACGAAGTCACGCCTGACAATGTTTTCGCGCCCTTGAGGGCCCAGGTGCCAGCCGAGGAGTGCATCACGCCCTACCGCCTCGACGAGAAGCACGAGCGCATCGGTCGGTGGGCGCTGCAAGACTGGGGCGAAGGGTTTCGCCGAGCCATCGCCGAAGACGACGCGTGGGAGCCCCTACTAAGCGATCCAGAAGTAGGTGGCCTTGTCTCCCCAGTGGTGCTGTACTCCATGGGCTACAACCCCGACTGCCTAGAGTTGCAGATCGACGAAAACCGCGAACTCTTTGCGCTGCTATCTCTCAGCGTGTGCGAGATGCGCAGTTGGTGGCGCGATTACCACCGCCATATGGACGCAGCGGCGATCCCGTTCCAGCGCGGCGCCCCCAAAGTGGGCCGCAACGACCCCTGCCCCTGCGGCAGTGGCAAGAAATACAAGAAATGCTGCGGCGCCTGAGTCGGCAACGCGCATAAACCCGACTGCCTCCATGCCCACCCTCGACTGGCTCAACAACTCCGTCGCCCAAAAAATGTGGCTGCGCTGGAGCGGTCCCGCAGGAGCACACGCCGCCACGCCCTGCCTACCGCGCTTGCAAAAGGTGGCGGAGGGAGCTGGCGCTGCACGCCAGTACCGCCCACCTCAAAGCGCACCGCTGGTGGTCTACGGCGAGGCTTACCGCCTGGGCGAAGCGCGGCTGGCGCAGGCAATGGCGACGTTCAAGCACATTCCGTATGACGTGAAGGCGCGGTGACATGCCCTCTGCCGAAATGACTGCCCTAGAACTGCAAGCGTGGCTGCGCGCGCAATACCCGAAAGAGGACGAGCGCCACGAGTGGAAAGAGTGGCGCAGCCTGAAGTCCAACATCTCGGGCCGCAACGGCGAAGACCTGGTGTCTTATGTGTCGGCGCTGGCGAACATGGACGGAGGCTGCGTGGTCATTGGCGCGCAAGACAAGACGCTGGCAGTCACAGGCATTCAGGACTTCGCCGACTACAGCGCCGAAAACGTGGTGCATCGCGTGTTGGGCAAGACGCCAGGCCTGCCGTCCATGGGTTTTCGCGTGGAACAGCTGTGCGCCAGCGACACCGGCGCCGTGGTGTGGTTGGTGCATGTGCCACGCCACGCGCCACGCGAGCTGGTGCTGGCACATGACCAGGCCTGGCAGCGCGATAGGGACAGTCTGACGGGGCTGCGCCCAGACCGGCGCAGAGCCATCCTGGCGGAACTGATTGCAGGCCAGGATTGGAGTGCCGAAACTGTTGCCGGCGCAACGCTTCGGGATCTCGATCCAGCAGCCCTTGCGAAGGCACGTGAAAAATACGCAGCCAAGCACCAGCGCGAGCGCTGGGCGAGTGAGATTGCCGGCTGGAGCACAGAACAGTTTTTGGCCAAGGCCACGATGACGTCGCATGGCCAACTCACGCGCGCAGCCTTGCTGCTGTTGGGGCGAGCCGAAAGCATTGACTGGCTCTCGCCTAATCCGGCAGAAATGCTCTGGAAAGTTCCGGTGGACCGCATTGCCGAGCCTTTTGGCCCGCCGTTTCTACTGACGACGACTGAGGTTGGCCAGCGCATTCGCAATCCTAACATCAAGCTGTTTCCTGAAACCGAATTGCTGGCGGTTGAGTTGCCACGTTACGACGTACAAGTCATTTTGGAGGGTCTGCACAACTGCATCGCCCACCAAGACTACGAGCAGGCCGGCCGGGTAGTGGTGGAAGAGTTGGCGGGCCGCCTGCGCCTGACCAACCTGGGCGGGTTCGTGGACGGCCGCCCGGAGGACTACTTTGACGGCAGCCGCACGCCTGAGAAGTACCGCAACCCGCGGCTGGTTCAGGCCATGCGCCTGATCGGCATGATTGACAAAGGCGGCTTTGGCATTCGCGACATGGTGGCGGCGCAGCGCAAACGCTACCTTCCTTTGCCGGACTACGAAGGCTCCAGCGCCAACCAGACGGTGTTCAACATCTACGGGCAGGCCATTGACGAGAACTACAGCAAGCTGCTGATGGAGCGCGCCGACCTGCCGCTGGAGCAGGTGGTTTGGCTGGACCGGGTACAAAAGAAACACCGCATCGCCGACGACCAAGCCGCGACATTGCGACGGGCCAAGTTGATCGAGGGGCGCAAACCCAACTTCTTTGTCTCTGCCCATGTTGCGGATGCCACCGATACCCGCGCCGAATACACCCGCAATAAGGGGCTGAACGACCACTACTACAAGACGCTCATCCTCCAGCACATCCAGAAGTTTAGGTCCGTTTCGGCAGCAGAACTGCGCACCCTGTTGCTCGACAAGCTACCGGACTCGCTGACGCAGGAGCAGAAGCTGGTGAAGGTCAAAAACCTGCTCGCAGCCTTGCGTTCTACTGGATTGGAGGATGTCAGGATTGGCGTTACTGGCGCGGGAAAGAGCGCCCGATGGGAGATCCGCCGCGAAGCACCTTTCAGATAGTGATCCAAAAATTCTTGCTCATTATCCCAAAAATTATCCGATAAAGAATCATAAATACATACAAATCAATAGCTTGCAAAGGATAGCGCGAAAAACTTTATCCCTTCTCTGTCCGCCTCTTGTCTATTCAATCCGCATGACCGCCCTCACCCTCAAGTCCTACCAGCAAACCGCCCTGGACGCGCTGACCACCTTCGCCCGCGCCGCCCAGCTCAAAGGCCCAGCGCTGGCGTTTGCCGAGCAGGCGGGGTGCCCCTACAACCCTGACGCGTTTGGCGCAGAGCTGCCCTGCGTGTGCCTGCGCATTCCCACAGGCGGCGGCAAGACGGTGCTGGCATGAACGAAGTTTCTGACACCACGCCACCCATGCCCGCAGCCCGCAACCCCCGCCCCATCGACGTCGCGCTGCTGGCCAGCGTGTTCGT
>JBQMQB010000177.1:0-1427 GCA_052172715.1 Giesbergeria sp.
GCGACGACGACATGGGCCAGATGGGCCTGACCGAGCAGGACTACGCCTGGATCACGCAGCGTGTCAAAGATGTGGCGAGAAAGTACGCGAATGGCCGCATCGTCTCGTGCCTGGAAGGCGGTTATGTGATGCGCGCACTTGCTTTGAGCGTCGAAGCGCATCTGCGGGTTCTTGCTGATTTATAGAAGGCTGGCCGCCAGGGCGCGGTGCTTGCGCTGAGACGCGCCTTCAGAAAGCGTTTGGAAAGGGATAGCAACGATGTACGCAATTTTGGGGCTGGTGATCATCGCCGTAGGTGTTTGGGGCTTGTTCAGCGGCGAAGTCATGGCGGGGTCCCGCGGATTTAAGGCAAACAAGTACACCCGAAAAGACAATCCGGTTCTTTTCTATCTCTTTGTGGCCATGTATCTGGCGGCCGGAGTTTTCGTCGCGATGAGCAAGCCATGGCCGTGGCTGGGTTCATGAGCACAATTCGCGTAGCAGCCCGAAAATAGGTCGACTGCACTAAGTTTTTCGTTCGCATCGTTGCTTGCGCGTTCCTGTGCGGCGAATTTAGCGAGCCTGCACATCGGTCTCTGTCCACTCAATGTGGCGACCACTCCTTTGGAGAGTTTTATGAGCGTTAATTCACAGTCAGACCGGGATGGTTTGCTGCAGCAGCAGCGCGATGTGCGTGGTGTTGTCACCCTGACGATGAACGATCCCAAGCGCTTCAACGCGCTGGGCAGCGAGATGTTGGCCGAGCTGCAGCAGGCGCTCGGAACCCTCGCGCAGGACGAGAGTGTGCGCGTGGTGGTGCTCGCTGGCGAGGGCAAGGCCTTCTGCGCTGGCCACAACCTCAAAGACATGGCAGCCCACCCAGACCTCGCCTGGTACCAACAGCTTTTTGCCCAGTGCAGCCGCGTGATGCTGTCCCTCCAGCAATTACCGGTACCGGTGATTGCTCGGGTGCACGGTATGGCCACGGCGGCCGGCTGTCAGCTCGTTGCCCAGTGCGATTTGGCGGTGGCCGCGGAAGGCGCTACTTTTGCCACCAGCGGCATCCACTACGGTCTTTTTTGCGCTACGCCCAGCGTGCCGCTGGTGCGCAACGTGTCGGCCAAGCGGGCCATGGAAATGCTGCTCACGGGGGATTTTATCGACGCCCAGACGGCGCTGCGCGAGGGCTTGGTCAACCGTGTTGTGTCGGCGGGCGACCTGGATGCAGAAGTGGAGCGCCTGGTGCAGGCCATCGTCGAAAAACCCCGCGCCGCTGTTGCCATGGGCAAGGCGCTGGTGTACCGCCAGCGCGAATTGGGCCTGGAAGCGGCCTACCAGATCGCCGGCCAGACCATGGCGGTGAACATGATGGACGAAGCCGCGCAAGAGGGGGCGCGCGCCTTTGCCGAGAAACGCAAACCTAGCTGGAAGGTTTGATGCAACCGCCT
>JBQMQB010000177.1:1527-5309 GCA_052172715.1 Giesbergeria sp.
GCGTTTCCCGAGTCCGCCTGGCTGCGGCCTATAGAGCGCACGCTCTCGTGGTTGGCCTGGGGGGCAACGGCGCTGTGGGTCACGGGGGTGCTGCCGCGGGTGATGGACGCGCTGGGCCGCATCCGCTGGAAGATGGGAAGCTCGGTGATCTCGGTGCGCTCGATCATCGAGGGCGGGCTCACTGCCGCCCTGGTGCTCATTGCGGCGCTGTGGCTGTCGTCGGTTCTGGAATCGAGGCTGCTGCGCTCGGCCACGGGCAGCGGGCTGTCGGTGCGCAAGGCGCTCAGCAACGCGATCCGGGCGCTGCTGCTGTTCTTTGGACTCATGTTTGCGCTCTCCGCCGCCGGGATCGACCTGACCGCGCTGTCGGTGCTTGGCGGAGCGGTTGGGGTGGGCATTGGCCTGGGCCTGCAAAAGCTCGCGGCCAACTATGTGAGCGGCTTTGTGATCCTGGCCGAGCGCAGCGTGCGCATTGGCGACAGCGTGCGTGTCGATGGTTTCGAGGGCCGCATTACCAACATCACCGGCCGCTACACCGTAATTCGCTCCCCCGGCGGGCGTGAATCTATAGTGCCCAACGAAATGATGGTGTCGCAACGGGTCGAAAACCTATCGCTCGCCGACCCACGCGTGTGGCAATCCACCGTGGTAAGTGTGGGCTACAGCAGCGATGTCGACCTGGTCATGCGGCTGCTGAACGAAGCAGCCTTCGCCAGTCCGCGCGTGCTGCGCGAGCCAGCGCCCTCAGCCGCGCTGTCGGCCTTTGGCGCCGACGGGCTGGAATTCACCCTGGGCTTCTGGATCGCAGACCCCGAGAACGGCACCATGTCGCTGCGCTCGGACATCAACCTGGCCATCCTGCGCGCGCTGCGGGCGCATGGCATTGAGATTCCGTTTCCACAGCGTGTGGTGCAAATGGCCGGAAGTGGAGGGCTGGGCACGTTGCCTCCTACAGCCGTTGTGCCGGGTTCAGTGCCACCGCCTGTAAGTACCCTATAATCTCAAAAAGCACGATCGTTCTTTTTTATGAATGACCTCGGTCTACATGCTTGTGGACTGGGGTGCGTCATAGAATGTTCCAGTTTACGTAAACGTCAATTCAACCAACTCTAAGGAGCCGCAGCAATGAAGGTCTTGGTCCCTGTCAAGCGCGTGGTGGACTACAACGTCAAGGTCCGTGTCAAGTCGGACAACAGCGGTGTAGACATTGCCAATGTCAAGATGAGCATGAACCCCTTTGACGAAATCGCCGTCGAAGAAGCCGTTCGCCTGAAGGAAAAGGGCCTGGTGACCGAAGTCATCGCTGTGTCCTGCGGCGTGGCCCAGTGCCAGGAGACCCTGCGCACCGCCATGGCGATTGGCGCCGACCGCGCCATCTTGGTCGAAACCGCCGAAGAGCTGCAGCCGTTGGCTGTCGCCAAGCTGCTCAAAGCGTTGGTGGACAAAGAGCAGCCCCAGCTCATCATTTTGGGCAAGCAGGCCATCGACGACGATGCCAATCAGGTTGGCCAGATGCTCGCAGCGCTGTGTGATCTGCCCCAAGCCACGTTCGCCAGCAAGGTGGAACTGGCTGCCGACAAGGTCAGCGTCACCCGTGAAATCGATGGAGGCGCTGAAACGCTGTCGCTCTCGTTGCCAGCCGTAATCACCACCGACCTGCGCTTGAATGAGCCGCGCTACGTCACGCTGCCCAACATCATGAAGGCGAAAAAGAAGCAGCTTGATGTGGTCAAGCCCGAAGACCTCGGTGTGAATGTGGCGCCGCGCCTGAAGACGCTGAAGGTCGCTGAGCCCGCCAAGCGCGGCGCCGGCATCAAGGTGCCCGATGTGGCCACCTTGGTCGACAAGCTCAAGAACGAAGCCAAAGTGCTCTAAGGAGAACCAGAATGACTGCACTCGTTATCGCAGAACACGACAACGCCAGCCTCAAAGGCGCTACGCTCAACACGGTAACCGCCGCCAGCCAGTGCGGTGGTGACGTCCATGTGCTGGTTGCGGGCAGCAACGCCGGCCCAGCTGCTGAGGCTGCCGCCAAGATCGCCGGTGTCAGCAAGGTGCTGCACGCCGACGCTCCGGCGCTCGCACACGGCTTGGCCGAAAACCTGGCTGCCCAGGTGCTGGCGATCGCCGGCAACTACAGCCACATTCTGTTTGCCGCCACGGCCAGCGGCAAGAACGTGGCGCCGCGTGTCGCTGCCAAGCTCGATGTGGCGCAGATCAGCGACATCAGCAAGATCGACAGCCCGGACACTTTCGAGCGCCCGATCTACGCAGGCAATGCCATTGCCACGGTCCAAAGCTTGGACGCGACCAAGGTCATCACCGTGCGTGGCACCGGCTTTGACGCCGCAGCCGCCACGGGCGGAAGTGCCAGCGTCGAAAAGATCGATGCCGTCGCAGATGCAGGCAAGAGCAGCTTTGTAGGCAGCGAAATCGCCAAGAACGACCGCCCGGAACTGACAGCCGCCAAGATCATCGTCTCTGGTGGTCGCGCGCTGGGCAGCAAGGAAAAGTTCGACGAAGTGATGACGCCGCTGGCCGACAAGCTCGGCGCCGCCATTGGCGCCAGCCGCGCTGCGGTCGATGCGGGCTATGCGCCAAACGACCTGCAAGTGGGCCAGACGGGCAAGATTGTGGCGCCGCAGCTCTACATCGCTGCCGGTATTTCGGGCGCCATCCAGCACCTGGCCGGCATGAAGGATTCCAAGGTGATCGTCGCGATCAACAAGGATGCTGAGGCGCCGATTTTCAGCGTGGCCGACTATGGCCTGGAAGCCGACCTGTTCACCGCCATTCCCGAGCTGGTCAAGGCGCTGTAAACACACTTCGCGGCATGTAGACCGAGCCCCCGGGTGGGGTTCGGTTGCCGCGCCGAACGTATGCCTGTTCCCCGAAGGAAGCACTATGCAGGCCGGTATTCAACACCATTCCGCTCTGGTCGATCAACTACAAGGGGAGCATCGCTTGCTGCTGCAGGCCTTTGGTGCGCTCAAAAAAACGTCTGAGGCAGACGACGCGCCTGCGTTCAAGCTTGCGCTGCAGCATTTCAAGGCGCTCTTGGTTCCGCATTTGCTGGAAGAAGCGGTCAGGGTCTACAGCTACTTGCGCCAGGAGTTGAAGGTGCGGGGTAGCCCGGCCGACTTCCAACGGGTCAATGCCTACAAGAGAGAAATGGGGGGCATCGGCGATGCCGCCCTTCAGTTTGTGGAAACCTACGCCACCACCCCGGACGACGCAATCGTCTTTGCACAAGTGCGTTCGGCCTTGCATGAGATTGGGCTGCTGCTCGGCGACCGTATCCGCCGCGAAGAGTCCGATCTGTACCCTTTGTACCAATCGCTTCATTGATTTTTCGAGTACGCAATTCCCATGAGCTACACCGCCCCCGTCAAAGACATGCTGTTCAACATACAGCACCTGGCCCCCATCGATCAGATTGCCCAATTGCCGGGTTTTGAGGACGCTGGCCTGGACACCGCCCAAGCAGTTCTGGAGGAGTGCGCCAAGCTCGCCGAAGGCGTGATCGATCCGCTCAATTGGGCGGGCGACCAGAACCCTTCGTCGTTCGAGGGGGGCAAAGTCCACACCACCCCCGGTTTCAAGGAAGCGTTCCGCCAGTATGTCGAGGGCGGTTGGCAGGGCTTGCAGCATCCCCAAGATTTCGGCGGCCAGGGTCTGCCCAAGACCATTGGCGCGGCCTGCATTGAAATGACCAACAGCGCCAACCTGAGTTTTGCGCTGTGTCCGCTCCTGACCGACGGCGCCATCGAGGCTTTGCTGAC
>JBQMQB010000178.1:0-5236 GCA_052172715.1 Giesbergeria sp.
GGTGCGTTGCGCTGCCAAGCGAGGATTTGCATCTGGAACATCTCGGCCCAGGAGCCGTCGAGGTAGACCTCCTTGCCGGTGCGTTTGTCCACGATTTCAAAGCCGTGCCGCATGAGCTGCGGCTTGGGGTTCTCTTGCGCTTGACCCAACACAAGGTCGGCGTCGGGCAGCATGTGGACCACCACAAAGGAATCTGAGTCGTAGAGCATGTTCATCGCGTACCTCCCAGGTTGCGTCCATTGTCAGATGGATCCGATACGGCATAGTTCAAGCGCAGGCAAACCTTTGCGTCGGTTGTCTGCTTGTGCCTACACATAAGGCTCACGGCGCTTCGTGGGAGCGCAGGTTGAGCTCGGCATAGTCGCCGTTCGCCTCGGTAAGTCGGATGCGCACCGGCAAATACCCCAGGCTCGGCGCCAGCCAGACCTGTGCCTTTTGGTCGTAGTCGCGCCGGGGCAGGCGCTGCAGTGGCACCGCGCGCACCGTGCCCATGGGCAAATCCAGGCTTTGCTCGCTCTCCACGGTAAAAGTCCAGACATCGGCGGCGCGAGCGCTCACCGTCGTCATCGCAATCTGCGCGCCAGGTGGGTAACGCTCGGGCGCTGCCGCCAGCATGCTGCTGAGTTGCAGAAACACGCTGAGGCGGTCCTGGGCGCCAGGTTCTATGGCCGCCGGTGGGGTGTTGGCGCTGAAAGTGACCTGGCCACTGGCAAAGTCGAAGTGCGCCGCGCGTTCGCTGCGCGATTTGTCCGCAAAACGCCGTGGCTGCAGGCCCAGCGCGCTGATGCTGCCTACGCTGTCTTGCGAGCGTGAGCCGAGGAAAAGCACCTTGACTTCCTGGTGTGCGTGGTAGCTGGCCCCGTCGTGCTGCCATAGCAGCTCGGCCAGTGCGTGGTAGCCAAAACCTTTGGCCTGGCCGTTCACCTCGAAGTTCAGGCGCGTCGAGGGCGGCAGCAACACCGGCGCATTGGGGGCAGGTGTTGGGCGCTTGCCGGAGGCGGGTTCTGTGGTAGCCGCGCTCTCAGCGTCTTGCAGCGGGGGGGTAGGCACGGCGAGGCTGTGCTCGGCCAGAGCGGGGGTGGGCGGCGGTGCGGCTGCGTCTTCTTGCCCCTCAGCGGGGGAACCCAGCGCCAGCAGCTCGCCAGGGCTGGGCGTTGCCCAGTCAGCGGGCGCTGGGGCCCAAGCTTCTGGTGGCGGTTCGGGGGTATTCGCTGTGGTGACGGGTGCTGCAGCAGGGAGCGGCCGGGGGCGCCGCTTTCTGGTGACTGGTGCGGCGGGCACAGCGGGACGGGCCGTTGGGGTCGCAGTAGGCAGCTCTGGCGGGGCCACCAGGGCAATGGTGCGCGTCTCGAATGCACGCGGCGGTGCAGGGGCGCTGTGGCGCATGCTGCTGGCCTTGGCGCCCCCCAACGCCAGCGCGTGCAGCACCAGCACCAGGGCAATGAGGGGAAGCAGCAGGCGGCGCGGGATCATGGGGCCACGTTACCACTCTGCCAGCCTGGCTCGCGTACCATCGCCGCGGTGCGGTCGGCCATTGGTGCCGTAGGCCACCTTCCTTTGCAGATTTTTCATGAAACTTGCCACCCTCAAAGACGGCTCGCGCGACGGCCAGCTGGTCGTCGTCTCGCGCGACCTTGCCAGTGCCCACTACGCCACCGGCATCGCCAACCGCTTGCAGCAGGCGCTGGACGACTGGGGCTTTTTCGCGCCCCAGCTGCAAGACCTCTCGGATGCGCTCAACGCGGGCCGTGCGCGCCACGCCTTTCCTTTTGACCCGCAGCAGTGCATGGCACCGTTGCCGCGTGCTTTTCAGTGCCTGCAGGGCGCGGCGCTGCCGTTGGCAGGGGAGGCCTCTGCTGCGTCGCCCGTGCTGCAGCAATTGGCCGGCGATGCACTGCTCGGTCCCCGTGAGCCGCTGTCGCCGGGAGATGGCCACTGGGAGCTTGATTTCGGCGCCGGCCTGGCGGTGGTGACGGGCGACCTGGCCGCTGCAAGCACCCCCGGCCAGGCACTTGATGGCGTGCGCCTGCTGATGCTGGCCAATACCGTGACCTTGCGCGTACCCGAGCGCGCCGAGCGCGAAGCAGGTGCCGGGCCCTTGCACAGCCGCCCGGCCACGGCCTTCAGTCCCGTGGCAGTCACGCTCGATGAACTGGGTTCGGATTGGCAGAACGGCCGGGTGCCGTTCACTCTGCAAGTGCATTGCAATGGGCGCAAGCTGGGCCTGCTCGACACAGCAGCCGGTATGGCCTGGGGCTTTGGCGAACTGATCGCGCAAGCCGCCGGAACCCGCGCCCTGCGCGCCGGCAGCATCGTTTGCAGTGGGCCGCTGCGTGCGCGCCAAGAGCCCGGCGCCCAGCGCGGCACCGCCAGCCTGCTGGACAAGCGCAGCTTTGAGTTGCAGCAAGGCGGACGGTCACTCACCCACTACCTCCAGAGCGGCGACCAGATTCGCATCGACATGAAAGGGCCCGGTGGCCACAGCCTGTGCGGCGCTATCGAGCAGGCTGTGGCGGGCGAGGCGCCTGAGCCGGGCGCGAAAGGCTGAGGAATGGACACCGCAGGCAGCGATGCCGACATGCAGTCCTACTACGCGGCCCGCGCTGCAGAGTACGACGCCATCTACCGCAAGCCTGAGCGCCAGAGCGACCTGCGCGCCGTTGAAGCCTGGCTCGCACAGCACTTTGCCGACAAGCGCGTGCTCGAAATTGCCTGTGGCACCGGCTACTGGACGC
Organism: Giesbergeria sp.; assembly: GCA_052172715.1. GTDB lineage: Bacteria > Pseudomonadota > Gammaproteobacteria > Burkholderiales > Burkholderiaceae_C > Simplicispira. The sequence goes on from JBQMQB010000178.1 coordinate 2,736, forward strand.
AGTTCCTGGCCGTGCACGCCGTGAGCGTCCTCGGCCTTGACGCCGCGCCGGAAACGCTGGAGGTCGCCCGCACACGCGGCCTCGGCTCCCATGTGGAGTGGGTGGTGGGCGACGCCTACGCACCGCCGCGCACACCGCAAGCTTTTGACGCCGCCTTTGCCGGGTTCTGGTTCTCGCACGTGCCCAGGGCACGCCGCACAGCCTTCTTGTGCCGCCTGCATGCGGCCCTGCCAACGGGTGCGCCGGTACTGCTGCTGGACAACCGTTTGGTCGCAGGCAGCAGCACCCCCATCAGCGAGACCGATGCGCAAGGCGATACCTGGCAACTGCGCGAACTGCGCGACGGCTCACAGCACCGCGTGCTGAAGAACTTTCCGACTGAGGCCGAGCTGCACGCGGGCGTTGTTGCCGCTGGTGCGGCACCCGGAACACTCACGCTCTGGCCACACTTCTGGGCCTACGATTACCGGGTGCCTGGCAACCCGTCCTGACAGAACGCCACTCCAAGGGCCCAGGTTCTCTGCCCACTGTGGTGCTATCGGTATTCGTGCAAAGGACTGAGGCGCGTAAAAATAGAGCTTTCTTTTGCGATAAGCGCTTTGCCAGAGGGGCCTTGCCCCGGCGTGGTGCAGGTGGACGATGCGCCGCGCTACAGTGAAGAACCGACCGACACAGTGCAGTGTGCACATCCCGCGTCGGCGTCTCACCCCCACGGTACTCAAATAGGAGAAATAGACATGGCCGACACCTGGTTGCCCTCGCTCATCACCGCCACGCCGCAAGAAGGCTTTGAACTGGCCATCACGCTGAGCCGACGCGGCGTGAAATACACGCAGCCGGATATGGAGACGCTCAAGCACTTGCGCCCTGAGTATGCGAACTCGGCCGATGGTCTGACCGCTGCCTCGCAGGTGATCGCCATCAACTTCCAGACGGTATCGGCGGCCAACAACTACTGGCGCGCGTGAGTCGATAGCGCTGAGAATTTCAAGAAGAAACAGGCTCTAGCGCTTATACGAAAATCGCTAGTAGCTCTTCAATTGATAGCTTGTTGGGGTGCTGCGCCGCACTCCACTTGCACCAGACAGTCGTAAAAAGTGGGCGCCTGGCCAATGTCGGTCAGCGCTTGGCTGGTGAGCTGGTTGACGTTGGTGCCCGCCAAACCGAGCTTGCGCCACCAGATTCCCAGGCCGTTGACCACACCAGGACGCGCGCGGTCGCTGAGCTCGGCGTGGCACAGGTAGCTGCCTCGGTCGTTGAACACCCGCACTACTGCGCCGTCGGCGATGCCACGCGCGGTGGCATCTTGCGGGTGAATTTCCAGCAGCGGCCTGCCTTCCTGCTTTTGCAGGCTGGCGACGTTGACGAAGGTGGAATTGAGGAAGTTGCGCGCCGGCGGCGAAATCATCGCCAGCGGGTAGGTGGCGGACTGGCCTACCGCTTCGTGGTTGGGCACATGGTTCGGCAGACCGTCTTGCCCGGTGGCCGCCAGGGCTGCGCTGTAGAACTCGCATCTGCCTGACGCCGTGGGAAAGTTGCCTTCTGCAAACGGCGCGTCAGGCACCGGGAGTGCGGCAAAACCGTGGTCCAGCAGTTGTGTGAAATCCACCTTCTCGCCGTAGGCTTGGCGGCACAGCTGTTCGTCGCTGTCGGCAAAGCAGGGTTCGGTGAATCCCATGCGCGCTGCCAGCTCGCGAAAAATCTGTGTGTTGGAGCGCGCCTGACCACACGGCGCAATCGCTGGGCGGTTGAGCAGCACGTCGGTGTGCCCGTACGCAAAGTGCACGTCCCAATGTTCCAGCTGCGTGGTGGCCGGCAAGATGTAGTCGGCGTGGTCGGCCGTATCGGTCTGGAAGTGCTCCAGCACCACAGTAAACAAATCGTCGCGCGCAAAGCCGTGTGCCACCTTGCCAGACTCGGGCGCCACAGCTACGGGGTTGCTGTTGTAGACCACCAGTGCTTCGATTTTTGGGCCGAAATCCTCGGAGGTGCCCCGCAGCAAGTCGTCGCCAATCGTCACCATGTTGATGGTGCGCGGCATGCGGCCGCCCAAAAGTTCGGGGCGCTGCAAGACGTTGCGCTGTATGGGGAAGTTGCTGGAGCTTGAAAACAGCACGCCACCCGCGCGCTCGCGCCAGGCGCCGGTGAGCGCAGGCAAGCAGGCAATGGCGCGCACGGCATTGCCACCGCCGCGCACGCGCTGCACGCCGTAGTTCACGCGAATGGCAGTGGGCTTGGTGGTGCCGTAGGCGTGCGCCAGTGCGCGGATCTGCTCCACGGGCAGGGCGCACACCTCTGCCGCACGCTCGGGTGGCCATTGCAGGGCGCGCTCGCGCAGCATCTCCCAGCCCAGCGTGTGCTGCGCCAGGTAGTCGTGGTCCAGCCAGTCGTGCACGATCAGTTCGTGCATCAGCGCCAGCGCCAGCGCGGCGTCGGTGCCGGGCAGCAGTTGCAGGTGCTCGTGGCATTTCTCGGCGGTTTCCGTCTTGCGCGGGTCGATG
>JBQMQB010000179.1:0-5198 GCA_052172715.1 Giesbergeria sp.
GCCAAGCCTTCAAGCGCCTGCTGTGGCTCGCGGTCGTCCAGCGCCCAGCGGGCGGCGCGCATTTGCGTGCCCTCGCGCAGGTCCTGGGCCAGCGGGGCGGGGCTGGTGGCAGACGGTTGCAGGGCTTGCTCTAAATGCCGCTCACGCGCGCTGCGGTCTTGCAGCGCGTGCGAGGCGTCGGCCGCAACCAGGTGGGCGAGTACGCGCAGCGATTCTGCTTGGGGCAGTTTGGCATTGGCGCTGCGTAGGCTTGCCTCCTGCTCCAGTGCGGCCTCAGCCGCCTTGCGAGAACGCAAAAACCGCCCACTCATGAGCTGCGCCAGCGCGTCGAGCATTGCGCCGTGCATGGCGCGTTCCTTTTGCTGTAGGCGCCAGCGCTGTGCCTGGCGGGGCAGTGCGACAAGTGCTGCAAAGCCGCGAAGTGCGGCGTACAGGGTGGTGAAGGCCAGGGCCAGGGCCAGCAACACCAGGTTGAGCGACAGGTCGAGCCGCCAGGGCGGCCAGAACACGGTGATGGTGCCCTGGTTGTTGCCGGCAAACAGGGCCGATGCCACCGCCACGGCAAACAGTGCCAGGAGCCAGAGTGTCGCGCGCATGGGTAGTTGCCTGGCCTTTGCTTAGCGGCCGGCGGCGGCCGTGGCGAGCGCCGAGAGGGTTTCGTCCAGGCGCGGTGCCTCGGCCGTCTTCAGGTGCGACTGGATTTGCTGCAGCGCCGTGGCAGCTGTCTGCGTGCGCCGGGAGGTCGGGTCGAAGTATTTGTTGAGCGCACTGTTGGCAGTGAGCAGATCGGCGCGCGCGGCGTCGAGCTGGCGCGCGAGGATGCCCAGGCGCGCGTTGAGCAGCATGAGTTTCAAGTTTTCGCGCAAGAAGAAAGCCTGGTCGGGCGAAATCAAAATTGCCTCGGGTTGGTCGATGCGGCGCACGCGGACCAAGCCGCGCATTTCGTCTTGCACCGCCTGCCAGCCGCGCTGCAGCGGTGCGAGCCAGGCGGGGGAGGGCTCTTCGGCGGGCTCGGCGGAGGTGGGCGTTGGCATGCGTGCACTGGCTGCAAGGCGCCGTGTGGCAGCGGCCTGGGCCACGGCGTTTTGTAGCGGCAAGTCGTCCACCTGGCGCAGAAGTTCGTCAAGCCGCGAGAGCAGGCCTGCGGTGTCGGTCACGCTGGCGCTGGAGATGCGTTCCAGGTCAAGCGTCAGCGCGCGCTGCACCGGCGTCAGGCGCGGCTGCGCGGCGCGTTCGATGCGCTGCTGTGCACTTTTGATGGCCGCTACCAATGGCTGCATGCTGCCGGTGAGCTGGGCCTGCTGCTGCGCCAGGCGCAGGTTGGCCTCGATATCGACCACCAGGTTTTCGTCGCGTGAGCGCGACAGGCTTTGCATCAGCTCTTCCAACTGGCTGCGTTGCAGGGCGACTTCGCTGATGCGCGTTTCCTGCACCGCCAGTTTGGTGGAGGTTTCCTGGGCCAAATCGCTCGCCTGGCGCGCCAGGGCGCGCGCCTCGATGGCTTCGCGGCCGGCGTCCTGGCTTTGGCGGGCCAGCGCTTCCTGAATACCGCTGAGCTTTTGCCAGAGCAAAGCGCTGCTTGCCAGACCGAGCACCGCGAGAATGGCCACCAGGGCCAGCGCCCAGCCAAGCATGCGGGCGCTGGACGCGGGTAAGGCGGACGTGGCGACCGGTGCTGCGGGTGTGCTCATGCGTGGGATTCTATCGACGCGGCCACGTCCGCCAGCGCGGGCCGGCAATCTAAAACCACCCCAAAGCCTGCACTGCGTGCTGCTTCGGCAATGCGCGGGTGGGTCGCCAGGGCGCGTGCCTGGTCCCAACTCTGGTCGGGCAGGGCTGCGAGCAGGTGGCCCAAGGCTTGCGCACTGCTCAGTACCCACAGCGGGCCACCTGCTGTGGCAGCGCTGCGGGCCATGGCGCGCATTTCATTGCTGAACAGAGGGGCGGTGCGTGTGTAGGCGACGACAAAATCGACTTCGCCACCCGCCGCGCGGATTTGCGCGCTGAGCCAGTCGCGTCCGCTGCCGATCGCGCTGGCGCCGGGCTCACTGCCGCGCACGATCAACACCCGGTCGCCTGGCTTGATGCCAGGCCCTACGCGCTCCCACAGCGATTCGGAGTCGAACTGGCGTGCGGTGTCTGCGGGTTGGTCGATGCGCTCGGCTGGAATTCCCAGAGCCTGCAGCATGCCTGCTGTACCCGGCCCTGGCGCCCATGCTATTGTTTTAGTAGCTGTAGACGCTTGCTGCATAAGCCTTAGAGCGCTATTTGACTCAAAGAAGTAGCGGGCAGCGTTGCCGCTCACGGCCATGATGGCGGTGTAGTCGGCCAGGCGGTTCTGCGCCGCTTCTAGCGTGTGCTTGTCGCTTGCGGGTGCAATTTCTATCAGTGGCAGCGCAGCAGACGCAATGCCGCGTGCGGCCAGTGCCTGAACCCATTGCTGGGCTTCGGGCTCGGGCCGGGTGATGAGGGCTCGGGGGGCTGCAATCATGGGTGCCACAGCCACTAGTGCGCGCCGCGTTCGCGCAGTTGGGCCGCCACGGCCTGGCCCAGGGCATCGGCCTGCGCCAGCGTGGTGGCCGGGCCGCGCGCACTTGCGCGCACCAGCGGCGTGCGCAGCTCGGGGTCGCCCCAGGCCGCGTCGATGTGCAGTTGCTCCCCGTACAGCACGGCATGCGCCGCCAGCGGCATGGAGCAGCTACCGCCCATGCTGCGGCTCACGGCGCGCTCAGCGGCCACACGCAGCCAAGTGGGTTGGTGGGCGAGTGGAGCCAGGGCTTCAATCAAATCGCTGCGGTCGGCGCGGACCTCAATGCCGAGCGCGCCCTGGCCAGCGGCGGGCAGCATTTCGGCCTCGTCGAATTCGCAGCGGATGCGCTCTTGCAGCCCCAGGCGTTTGAGGCCCGCCGCTGCCAGCACAATGGCTTCGTATTGGCCTTCGTCGAGTTTGCGCAGGCGCGTATCCAGGTTGCCGCGCAATGGCTCAACGCGCAGGTCAGGCCGCAGCGCCTGCAGCAGCACGGTACGGCGCAGGCTCGATGTGCCCACCACAGCGCCGTGCGGCAAATCCTGCAGGCGGGCGTAGCGGGGTGAGACGAAGGCGTCGCGCGCATCCTCGCGCTCCATCACGCAGGCGAGCAGCATGCCGTCGGGCAGTTCCATGGGAACGTCTTTGAGCGAATGCACGGCAATGTCGGCGCGGCCCTCTGCAAGCGCAGTTTCCAGCTCTTTGACAAACAGACCTTTGCCGCCCACCTTGGAGAGCGTGCGGTCCAGAATCTGGTCGCCTAGGGTGGTCATACCCAGCAGGCTGACCTGGTGGCCGCGTGCCGCGAGCAGGGTTTGCACATGCTCGGCCTGCCACAAGGCCAGGCGGCTCTCGCGCGTGGCGATGACGATATTCAGAGCTGGAGATTTCACGGTGCAGTACGGGCAGAAATTGAGCGAGAGATGCTAGCATGTTGCGCTGCAGCAGCGACCGCTGTGCAGCACCCCCATCCGGAGACAAACGCATGGCGACCCCGCGCAAGAACGACAAGGACCAACCCCTCATCGACGACATCCGCCTGCTGGGCCGCATCTTGGGTGATGTGATCCGCGAGCAGGAAGGGGCCGCCGCCTTTGATTTGATTGAGCAAGTCCGAAAGCTCTCCGTGGCCTTCCGACGCGATGCCGACCACGAAGCCGACCGCTCGCTCAAAAAATTGCTCAAAGGGCTCTCTGCCGACCAGACGGTGAGCGTGATTCGCGCCTTCACCTATTTTTCACACTTGGCCAACCTGGCGGAAGACCGCCACCACATTCGCCGCCGCACGATCCGCGAACGCGCGGGCGACACGCAGGAGGGCAGCATTGATGTGGCGCTGGCGCGCTTGCGCTGGGCCGGTATTTCGCCTGACCAGATCGCAAAGACGCTGGCTGGCAGCTATGTGGCCCCGGTGCTCACCGCCCACCCGACCGAGGTGCAGCGCAAAAGCATTCTCGATGCCGAGCGCGCCATTGCGCAGCTCCTGGCAGCGCGCGGCGATTTGATGGAGCGCGCTCAGCTCTACAACAGCGCACGCGACGCGCTGACCCCTCGCGAGCTGGACGCCAACGAAGCCGAGCTGCGCGCACGCGTCACGCAGTTGTGGCAAACCCGGTTGCTGCGCTACAGCAAGCTCACCGTGGCCGATGAGATCGAAAACGCGCTGAGCTACTACGAAGCCACATTCCTGCGCGAGATCCCGAAAATCTATGGTGAATTGGAGCAAGCCTTGGGCCAGCGCGGCGTGGCGAGCTTTTTGCGCATGGGCCAATGGATTGGCGGCGACCGCGACGGCAACCCGAATGTGGGCGCCGACACGTTGGCGCAAGCCCTACGGCGTCAGAGTGAGGTGGCGCTGCGCCATTACTTGACCGAGGTGCATCTGCTGGGCGCCGAGCTGTCGCTTTCTGCACGCCTGGTCGAGGTATCCCCCGCTATGCAGCAACTGGCCGAGAGCTCGCCCGACACCAGCGAGCACCGGCAAGACGAACCCTACCGCCGCGCGCTCACCGGCATCTATGCACGCCTGGCGGCCACGCTTGCTGAGTTGACGGGTGGCCAGGCGGCTCGCCATGCGGTCGCGCCGCAAAACCCCTACCTCCATGCCGAAGAATTCCTGGACGAGCTGCGCACCATTGACGCGTCGCTTGCTACGCACCACGGCGAGGCGCTGGGGGCGCAGCGCCTGCACCCGCTGATTCGTGCGGTGGAGGTGTTTGGCTTTCACCTTGCCACGGTGGATTTGCGACAAAGCTCCGACCAGCACGAGCGCGTGCTGGTAGAACTGCTGGCCACGGCGCGTGTCGTACCCGACTACGCGGTGCTCGATGAAGAGGCACGCTGCGCCGTGCTGCTGCAGCTGCTGCAGGACGCACGGCCCCTGCGCGTGATGGGGGCGGAGTACAGCGCGCACACGCTGGGCGAAATCGCAGTGTTTGAAACCGCGCGCAGCATGCGCCAGCGCTACGGCAACGACGCCATCATTCACTACATCATCAGCCACACCGAGACGGTGAGCGACCTGCTTGAAGTGCTGCTGCTGCAAAAAGAAGTCGGTCTGATGCACGGCAGCCTGGGCACGCCCGAGGCAAGCGCCGACCTCATCGTCGTGCCGCTGTTCGAGACGATTGAAGACCTGCGCAACGCCGCCAGCATCATGCGCGGCTTCTAC
>JBQMQB010000180.1:0-5189 GCA_052172715.1 Giesbergeria sp.
CTAAGGTCTACGCGCTCCATGGACGAGGCATCTAGATTGCGTGCATCGGCACGCGAGAGCGTCAGCAGCTGGTGCGCCAGTTGCGACGTCCGCCGCGTGGCAGCACGCAGTTTTTCAATCTCTTCTGCTCCTAACATGATAGCTGCAGGCGCTTTCTGCATAACCTCTTCGCCCGCTTTTTGATCAAACTCTCGCTGTTTTCCACCTGAGCGCGCCAGCAGGGCCCAAGCCTCAACCTGTGCCTGCAGTCCGGCGAGCGGCGTGCGCAGCTGGTGCGCGGCGTCGGCCACAAAGCGGCGTTGGCCATCGACCTGCGCGCGCACCATGTAGAACAAATGGTTCAACGCCCGCACCAGTGGCCGCACTTCGGCGGGAGTGGTGGCCTCGTCTATCGGGTTGAGGTCGCGCGGCGAGCGGTGTTCTACCGCAGTTGCCAAGTCGACCAGCGGTTTAAAGGCCCGGCCCACCGACCAGTAGATGGCCAGCCCCGCCGCCGCAATCAGCAGCACATTGGGCAGCACCAGCCTCAGGACGAGCTGCTGCAGCCACTGCTGGCGCGGGTCGGAGCCATCAGCGAGCGCCACCACCAGTTCCCCGGCGTTGGTTTCGCCGCGCTGAACGGCCACGCGGTAGGTGACCCCGCCGTATTCGATGCTGTGAAATTCGGCGGCGGATGTGCTCGGCAAGGGGCCTTGCACCCAGTCGTCGCCCAGCAGCAGTTCCCCACTCACCCGGCGCACGCTGAAGGCGGTGAATTCGCCGCTGCGGCGTAGAAAATCATCCACCGAGGGCGCAAACATCAAGAGCGGTTCGGTTCCCGGCTGGCTCGCTGTCACCACCGAATCGGCCAGCGCCGGCAACAGGCGCAGCAGCCGCTGGTCGTGCTGAACGGCAGCATCGTCGGCGGAGCGGAAATCTAGCCATGCCGACACCATTACCAGCACAAACAGCGGCAACACCAGCAAGAGCAGCAGGCGGTTGCGCAGGTCGGATGTCATAGCCCGCAGGCTCGGGCGGGCCATTTAGGGTCTGCTCACACTATTTTCGTCCGTGCGAATACGGTGAAAACTGCGCCTATCTAGGCGCGTGACGACGCCAAGGCCGGGGCCTTGGCTAGGAGGGCAACGACGAGTGGCACGGTTTTCACCATGTTCCCTTCGGGTTGCACTCAAAAAGGGCCGCTCGCGACGTTGCCAAGCCTCGCTGGGGCAATACCCCAGCTTCGTTTTGCGCCTAGCGCCTGGCCCTTTTTGAGTGCAACGCATCTGACGAAAATAGGGTGAATAGGCCCTAGCGGCCGGAGGGCTCGACGTGTTCGAGCCGGTAGCCAAAACCGCGGATCGAGCGCAGCGCAATGCCGTGCGGCTCCAGCTTGCTGCGCAGGCGCGACACGTACACCTCGACGGCGTTGGGCGTGATCTCTTTGTCCCAGCCAGTGAGCGCCTGCAAGAGCTTGTCCTTGCTGGCAGGCTTGGGGGCGTTGATCAGCAGGTACTCCAGCACCGTCCATTCGCGCGGTCCGAGTTCAATCACGGTCGCAGGCGTTCCTTGGGAGCCCACAATGCTGGCACGCCGGTTGGCACTGTCAAGCTCCAGCGGCCCGAACGAGAGCACCGCCGTGGTGGCGGCCTGCGAACGGCGCAGCAGGGCGCGAAGGCGCGCCAGCAGCTCGGGAAGCTCGAAGGGTTTGACCATGTAGTCGTCCGCGCCCAGATCCAGTCCCTGTACGCGGTCCTGCAGCGCATCGCGTGCCGTCAGAATGAGCACGGGCATTGCGGGGTTGGCCATTTCGGGGCGGCGCAGCAAGCGCGTGAGCTCAAGGCCGTCAATGCCCGGAAGCCCAATGTCGATCACGCCGACATCAAAGGATTCCCGCGCCAGCACCTCCTGCGCACGCTCGCCGCTGCCGACCCAATCTACGGCGTAGCCGGCGTCGGTCAGCCCCAGCTTGATACCGCTGGCCACCATCAGGTCGTCTTCGACAAGCAGCAAGCGCATGGGACGTTCCTTACAAAATCAGTGATTGCGAATCATCGTGCCAAAGGCTTGGTCCGAGAGAATTTCCAGCAGCATCGCGTGCGGCACCCGGCCATCGACGATGTGCACGGCGTTCACCCCCGCCTTGGCAGCGTCCAGCGCGCCGGCGATCTTGGGAAGCATGCCGCCCGAGATGGTGCCGTCGGCGATGAGCCCGTCGATCTCGCGCGAGCTCAGCTCGGTGAGAAGCTCGCCTGCCTTGTTCAGCACCCCGGGGATGTTGGTGAGCAGCATCAACTTTTCGGCCTTCAGCACCGTGGCCAGCTTGCTGGCGACCAGGTCGGCGTTGATGTTGTAGCTCTCGTTGTGCTCGCCAAAACCGATCGGGCTGATGACGGGGATGAAGGCGTCGTCCTGCAGTGCCTTGACCACGCTCGGGTCGATGCTGACGATCTCACCCACCTGACCTACGTCGTGTTCCAGCTCAGGATTGGCGTTGTCCTTCATGCGCAACTTGCGCGCGCGAATCAGGGCGCCGTCACGCCCGGTCAGGCCCACGGCCTTGCCGCCAGCCTGATTGATGAGGCCGACGATGTCCTGCTGCACTTCGCCGGCCAGCACCCACTCGACGACTTCCATGGTCTCGGCGTCGGTCACGCGCATGCCCTGAATGAAGTGGCCCTTCTTGCCCAAACGAGAAAGCGCCGCCTCGATCTGCGGGCCGCCACCGTGCACCACCACCGGGTTCATGCCGACGAGCTTGAGCAGCACCACGTCTTCGGCGAAATCGGCCTGCAGCTCAGGGTCGGTCATGGCGTTGCCGCCGTACTTGATGACGATGGTCTTGCCATGGAACTGGCGAATGTAAGGCAGCGCCTGGGCCAGAATTTCGGCCTTGTCGCGCGGGGCAAGGGTTTGCAGCGTGTCGGTCATGAAAAGCGCCCCAAGGCGGGTAGAGGGAAGCGCAAATTGTGCCGCATGCGGCGCCCTTGCGCGGCGCCGCGCTCTACGCTGGTCCGCCAGCGACCCAATAGGCCAACACGATCAGTGCCAGCACCAAGCTGAGCCAACCCAACAGCAGCCAGCGCCACAACCCCGGGGCGCGGCGCATTTCCAGGTATTCGAGGATCACCAGCGCACCTTTAATCCCCGAAAAACCCAGCACCAGCAGCACTGGCAGCATGGCGCCATGGCCAAAGAATCCCCCTTCGCCGAGTCCGAAGGTGAGCCCGGTGAGCAGCACCAGCAGAAACCAGGTTTTGGCAATCGTTAAGCGAAACATGGCCAACCTTTCATCGCATGACATACACCAACGGGAAAAGCACAATCCACAGCAAGTCGACCATGTGCCAGAACGCCGCACCCGTCTCCAGAGCGTGCAGATCGCTGCTCCCATAGGCGCCGCGCCGCACGCGCCACCACAACCAGGCCAGCGCCAGCAGCCCTACCAGCACATGCAAAAAGTGAAAGGCCGTGAGCAGCAGGTAGAACATGTAGAAGGTGTTGGTCGAAAGGTCGACCCCCTCGGCGAGCTTGTCGGCGTACTCCCAGAGCTTGATAGCGACAAAGCCACTGCCGCACGCCAGCGCCCCCAAGAGCCAGCGGGAGCAAGCAGCGCGGGCATCGCGCCCCATGGCCTGCACGGCCGCGGCGACGCAGGCACTTCCTGAAATCAGCAACACCGTGTTCAGCGCGCCGGTATGCAGGTTGAGCGTGGCCTGCGAGGCATTGAACAGGTCGAGTTCGCGGATCCGCGCGAAGGCGTAGCTGACGAAGAGGATGGCAAAGGTCAGCAGCTCCAGAAGGATGACCAGCCAGACGCCTAGGTCACCGCGCAAGCGCGGCGCCTCATGCGGCAAACGTGCGGTGTGAGGCTGAAAAGCCGTGGCTGGAGCCACGTCGGGAGCAAGGGGGGAGGAAACGGCTGAAAAAGACGGCATTGGCTCGGTTCAGAGGGACGTGGCTCGTGCGCTGCAGCTGCGGAAAAAGGCCAAGTCGGCACCTTCGATAGGCATTCTGCAAACAGATGCACGCGATTGCACAAAGGTTCATTTTGCATGAATCTTATTGACTATAATCAATAATAGCAAGGGTTAACCCGATAAGGTTTAACCCCATCAATTCGCAACTCCAGAAGGAACCCCATGGCCCAAGGCTTTACCAGCCAAATGGCGCGCAACATTTTCTACGGCGGCACGATGTTCTTCGTGCTCCTGTTTGCCGCGCTGATCTTTCATACCGAAACCAAGATTCCCGAGCGATCGAAGGCGGGCGACATTACCGAGGCCGTCGTGCGCGGCAAGCACTTGTGGGAAACCCGCAACTGCATCGGCTGCCACTCGCTGTTGGGTGAAGGCGCGTATTTCGCGCCTGAACTTGGCAACGTATACGAACGCCGTGGGCCCGACTTCATCAAGGGTTGGATCAAGGCCATGCCGACGAACGCCCCCGGCCGCCGCCAAATGCCCAACTTTGACTTCAGCGACGCCCAACTCGACGATCTGGTCGAGTTCCTGCGCTGGACGAATGGCATCAACACTGAAAAGTGGCCACCCAACATTGAAGGCTGAGCGCGGCAGTTTCGCCCGCCGTCCACCCACCCTTCAAGGATTCAAACATGAACATTCCAACGCTTAAATACCAGTCGCAAGCTGTCGCCAAGCTGTATTTCATTGCCGCCCTGTGCCTTTTTACCGGCCAGATCCTCTTCGGCATCACGCTGGGCCTGCAGTACGTCATTGGCGACCTGTTTTTCCCCTACATTCCCTTCAACATCGCACGGATGGTGCACACCAACCTGCTGATCGTCTGGCTGCTGTTCGGCTTCATGGGCGCCGCCTATTTCATGGTGCCCGAAGAGAGCGAAACAGAGCTCTGGAGCCCGCTCTTTGCCAAAATTCTGTTTTGGATATTCCTCGCCGCAGGTGTGGCGACCATTCTGGGCTACCTCTTGGTGCCTTATGCGTCGCTCGCCAAATGGACCGGTAACGACTTTCTGGGCACCATGGGCCGGGAATTCCTGGAGCAGCCGCTGCCCACCAAGGTTGGCATCGTGCTGGTCTGCCTGGGCTTTTTGTTCAACATCACCATGACCGTGCTCAAGGGCCGCAAGACCGCCATCACCCTGGTGCTGCTGCTCGGCCTTTGGGGCTTGGCGCTGATGTTCCTGTTCAGCTTCGTCAACCCCGACAACCTGGTGCGCGACAAGATGT
>JBQMQB010000181.1:0-1962 GCA_052172715.1 Giesbergeria sp.
GCCGCCTGGTTGGCCAGGATGGCCATGCCCACGTCGAGCAGCGCCATGTCGATGTGCTGGCCTATGCCCGTGCTGCTGCGCACGTGCAGTGCCGCGAGGATGGCGCTGGAGGCGTACACGCCGGTGAACAGGTCGGTCAGTGCCACCCCCACGCGCAGCGGCCCGCCGCCGGGTTCGCCGTCGGGACGGCCAGTGATGCTCATCATGCCGGTCATGGCCTGGATCATCAGGTCGTAGCCGGCACGCTCGGCGTACGGGCCGTCCTGCCCGAAGCCGGTGATGGAGCAGTAAATTAGGCGCGGGTTCAGCGCCCGCAGGCTCTCGTGGTCTAGCCCGTACTGCGCCAGCCCACCGACCTTGAAGTTTTCGACCACGATGTCGGCCTGCCCGGCCATCTGGCGAATGAGCGCCTGCCCTTCGGGCGTCGCCATGTCGAGGGTGACCGAGCGCTTGTTGCGGTTGCATGCGGTGAAGTAGCTGGCCTGGTGGGTGTCGTCGCCGTTCGAGTCCTTGAGGAAGGGGGGCCCCCAGTGGCGCGTGTCGTCGCCCGCGCCGGGGCGTTCGACTTTGACCACATCGGCACCCAGGTCGGCCAGGATTTGCGTGCACCAGGGGCCAGCGAGTACGCGTGAGAGGTCGAGCACGCGGATGCCTGCGAGGGCGCCAGCCGATGTGGGTGATGCGTTCATAGTGTTTGTAGCTATTAAAACAATAGCTATCAGCGCTTTATGTATAAAGGTTGAAGCCTGTTTTTATCAAAACAATTAGTTTGCAAAGGCGGCAATGCCTGTCTGCGCGCGGCCCAGGATCAGCGCGTGCACATCGTGCGTGCCCTCGTAGGTGTTCACCACTTCCAGGTTCACCAGGTGGCGCGCCACGCCGAACTCGTCGCTGATGCCGTTGCCGCCCATCATGTCGCGCGCCATGCGGGCGATATCGAGCGCCTTGCCGCAGCTGTTGCGTTTGATAAGGGAGGTGGCCTCAACGGCCGCCGTGCCTTCGTCCTTCATGCGGCCCAGGCGCAGGCACCCTTGCAGGCCCAGTGCAATCTCGGTCTGCATGTCGGCGAGTTTTTTCTGGATCAGCTGGTTGGCGGCCAAGGGGCGGCCAAACTGCTTGCGGTCCAGCGTGTACTGGCGCGCCGTGTGCCAGCAGAACTCGGCCGCGCCCAAAGCGCCCCAGGCAATGCCGTAGCGCGCGCTGTTCAGACACGTGAACGGGCCTTTCAAGCCCTGCACCTCAGGAAACGCGTTTTCCTCGGGCACGAAGACCTTGTCCATCACGATTTCGCCGGTCACGCTGGCACGCAGACCCACCTTGCCGTGGATGGCAGGGGCCGAGAGCCCCTTCATGCCCTTGTCCAGAATGAAGCCGCGAATCGGGCCGACGCTGCCCGCCTCGCTCACTTCCTTGGCCCAGACGACGAACACGTCGGCCACCGGGCTATTGGTGATCCACATCTTGCTGCCCGAGAGCTCGTAGCCGCCGGACACCTTTTTCGCGCGGCTGGCCATGCTGCCGGGGTCGGAGCCGTGGTCGGGCTCGGTCAGGCCAAAGCAGCCGATCCATTCGCCGCTGGCGAGTTTGGGCAGGTACTTTTGGCGCTGCGCCTCGGTACCGAATTCGTGGATCGGCACCATCACCAGAGAGCTTTGCACGCTGGCCATGGAGCGGTAACCGGAATCGACCCGTTCCACCTCGCGCGCAATCAGCCCATAGGCCACGTAGCTCAAGCCCGGGCCACCGTACTGCTCGGGAATGGTGGGGCCGAGCAGGCCCAGTTCGCCCATCTCGCGGAAGATGGACAGGTCGGTCTTTTCATGGCGGAACATTTCGAGCACACGCGGGGCCAGCTTGTCCTGGCAGTAGGCGGCTGCTGCATCGCGGATGGCGCGCTCGTCGTCCGTGAGTTGCTGCTCAAGCAGAAACGGGTCTTCCCAGTGAAAAGCGGCGTGGGCCATG
>JBQMQB010000181.1:2062-5177 GCA_052172715.1 Giesbergeria sp.
ACGCAAAGCGCCGTCTCGCGCCAGATCACGGCGTTGGAGAGCTTTCTGGGCGTGGCTCTGTTTCGGCGTACCCGCCACGGCGTCGCGCTGACCCCGGCGGGCCGCCAGTACGCACGCCAGGTGGCGCCGCGCCTGCAGGCGCTTGAGCGCGACACGCTCGATGTCATGGCGCACCAGGGCCATGGCGGCGCGCTCTCGCTCGCGGCGGTGCCCACCTTTGCCACGCGCTGGCTCATTCCCCGCCTGTCACAGTTTGCCGCCCTGCACCCCGAAATCGTGGTGCATATCGACACCCGCACCCGTCCCTTTCTGTTTGCCGATACAGGCTTTGATGCCGCGCTTTACGCCGGCACGCCCGAACAGGTGGCGCACTGGCCGGGCACGCAGGCGCATTTGCTGATGCACGAGGACGTGTTGCCCGTGTGCAGCCCCCGGCTACTCGAAGCTGCAGAGCAACGCGGCCGTGGCCGCGCCCACCAGGGCGTGTCGCCGCAGATGCTCGCCGAACTGCCGCTGCTGCAGCAAAGTACGCGCCCCTACGGCTGGCGCCAATGGTTCGAGGCCATGGACGTGCAGGCGCCGCGTGCGCTCGAAGGCCCGCGCTACGAGCTGTTTTCGATGCTCGCCGCCGCTGCGGCGCATGGCCTGGGCGTGGCACTGATGCCGGCGATGTTGATTGAGCCCGAGCTGGCACGTGGCGAACTGGTAGTGGCGTGCCCGCAGGCGCTGCGGGGCGAGCGTGGCTACTACCTCGTCACGCCCGCGCAAGGCGGCGCCCCGGCGCTGGATGTCTTTCTGCCGTGGTTGCAATCGCAGGAATAGCGGCCGCACTCAAAGCTTGCAGTCGGCTGCTTTTCCTACACCGGTATGGCGAGCTGCCGCCTACGCTGTGACTGGTTGCAAGACCAAAGCAAGGAGTCGAATGTACGGAATCACAGCGGTGCGGTTTGAACCAACGGGCGCGCCGCGCATCGATCAGGTCATGATGGGCCTGCTGGCGCTTGACGGCCGCGGCTGGGCGCAACTTCCGAGCGCGGTGCAGTTGGTGGAAGTGGTAGACCGCCTGCTTGAAGGCGACGCCATCGTGGCCGTGCGCGAGCAAGCGGGGGGCATACTGGAATACAGCGCCCCGGCGTCCCTGCAAGTGCAGGACAGCGCGAACGGTGGGTGGGAAGAAAGCATCGCCTTTCCCGAAGATGGGGCAGCGCCCGGCCTGCGCGACCTGCCCCGGTTTTGAAACGCCAGGCTTGCACAAGGAGGGAACCATGCAGCACTCAGAAAACCCCGTATTCGATGCCCCCACGGTCGACGAACTTGACGCTCTCAAACGCTTAGAGATGGGCGACATTACTTTGCCCGAAGCTTTGCACCAGCACCTCTCGGGCCGACTGCTCGAATATGGCTACGTCGCGCCCGACGCCCACGGTGAATTGTCGATCACGCCCAAAGGACGAGGGCTCATCAAACGCCAAGAAGGCTAACGCGCGATTGCCCCTCCCGACCGGTTGGGGCTGTTACAGTTCTGCCGTCATTGGGGAGTAGCCTCTCTTCGTCGCGAAGAGGCTTGCGCCAACATACTTGACCAACAGGTCATGGCGTAAGCGGCTCTTGAGCTTGGCAAGACCTTTGACCACCACGCATTCAACCTGGCCGGAGATGCGTGGTGGTCAATCGTCTACAGTCCGGCCTTGGAATATTGATGGAATCTCTCCTTGTGTCGACGGGAGTCGTTGCCCTCGCTGAAATCGGCGACAAAACCCAACTCCTCGCTTTCATCCTCGCGGCCCGCTTCAAGAAACCTGTGCCGATCATTCTCGGCATCCTGATCGCTACCGTCGTCAATCATGGTCTCGCAGGTGCCCTGGGGGCCTGGATCACTGCGGTGGTCAGTCCAGAAATCATGCGCTGGGCCTTGGGTCTCTCGTTCATTGGTATGGCCATCTGGACCATGGTTCCGGACAAAATCGACGACGAGGAAACTCAGATTGCCAAGAGGTTCGGTGTATTTGGCGCCACCTTGATCACCTTCTTTCTTGCCGAGATGGGTGACAAGACACAGATCGCCACCGTCACTCTGGCCGCGCATTACGCGGCGCCTCTGATGGTGGTCATCGGCACCACGCTCGGAATGCTGATTGCCGATGTACCGGCCGTGTTCGCCGGCGACAAACTCGCATCAAAGATTCCGATGACACTGGTGCATTCGGTTGCCGCTGCGGTCTTTGCGCTCCTTGGGATCGCGACCCTGCTTGGCGCAGGATCAAGACTCGGGTTCTAAAGTCACCAGAACACACGCCTTCGTAGAGATGTGACCCATCCGGTAGGGGTGCCTTTTGTTAAATACAATACCCCCCTATGCTATTTATTCGGGGTTGAAACATGAGTCACACCGTACGTGAAAAGTCCAAGCTACTTGGGCGGGTGCGCCGCATCCGCGGCCAGGTTGAGGCTTTGGAGCGCGCACTCGATGCCGAGAAAGGCTGCGCCGAAGTGCTGCACCAGATCGCCGCAGTGCGCGGAGCCATCGGGGGGTTGATGACGCAGGTGCTTGAAGAGCACATCCGCACCCACATAGCCGGTCCTGACATCACCAACGATGCCGATCGCACGCAGGGCGCCAACGAGTTGATCGACGTTCTGCGTACTTACCTCAAGTGAGAGTCACCATGCACACCGAAAATTTGTCCAGATGGACACACGACCACGCCTTTGACGCTGGTAACGATGCTGCTGAACGCAGCACGCGGGTGGTGATGTGGATCACTGCCGCGATGATGGTGATAGAGATAGCTGCCGGTTGGTGGTACAACTCAATGGCCCTGCTGGCTGATGGCTGGCACATGAGTTCCCACGCCGTCGCCATTGGCCTATCCGCGACCGCCTACGCCACGGCCCGGCGTTACGCCAAAGACCCGCGCTTTGCCTTCGGTACCTGGAAGATCGAGGTTTTGAGCGGCTTTGCCAGTGCCATCTTCTTGCTTGGCGTGGCAGTGATGATGCTGGTCGGTTCGGCTGAGCGGATCGTTTCACCGCAACCCATCCAGTACCAAGAAGCGGTTGTTATTGCCATCCTTGGACTGGTAGTGAATGTCGTTTGCGCACTGATTCTCGGCAA
>JBQMQB010000182.1:0-2104 GCA_052172715.1 Giesbergeria sp.
CCAGGATCGCCGAGTTCGCTACGCGGCTTAATACTTCACAAGGCCGGATCAATAACAGCCTTTGGCCCTTCGGTGCGTTCGGGTTTTGCGGTTGCCGTACACCGGCTCGCGGTGGGCAGTGGCGCTCGACCAGGTGGTTCTGTGTGCCGATTTCGAGCGCGTGGTGGCAGGTGTGGCTTGGCCTGCGCCTTAACGGCGTCACCTCTTACATACAACGTGCTCACGCGCGCTAATGCTGACGTCTGCGCTTGCTCCGCGCGCCTGTCAGAGGCATGGCAGCTGAACTCTGTTTGCGGCCCACCATGCATCTCCTCATCGCGGGGTCTTTATAGTTTTCGAGGAGAAGAGTCATGAAAATTCTGGGAATCGTTTTCGCCGCTGCATCATTTCTTGCTGCCAACGGCGCTGCCGCGCAAGCACCGAGCGATGCGCAGATCGCATCGATCGTCGTCACGGCCAACCAGGTCGATATCGATGCCGGCAAGTTGGCCGCATCGAAAGCGCATTCCAAGGAAGTTAAGGCGTTTGGCAAGCAGATGGTGACGGACCACAGCGGTGTCAACAAGCAAGCGGTTGCGCTGGTGACTAAGCTCAAAGTCAAACCAGAAGACAACCCCACCAGTCAAAGCCTGAAAACCGAGGGCGTCGCGAACATCGCCAGCCTCAAGAAATTGAAGGGCGCCGAATTCGATAGAACTTATGTCGACAATGAGGTGACGTATCACCAACAGGTGATCGACGCGATCGACAAGACCTTGATTCCCAGCGCACAGAACGATGAATTGAAGGCGCTGTTGGTTTCGGTGAGACCGGCGTTCGTCGGGCACCTTGAACACGCCAAGATGATCCAGGCGGAACTGGCCAAGAAGTGAACCAAAGGCGATAACCATGCATGCGCTTTACCTCACGACGGTTTCATCGCGCCAGTGGCGATGGGTCGCTGGTCTTGCATTGGCTGGCGCTGTGGTGCTGTTGGCGCCCGGGCAGTCTGTCTGGGCAGCGGACAAATCGGCCACACACACCATCGTCATGCAATCGACCAGCTATGCGCCGCAGGTGCTGACCGTGAAACGCGGCGACACCGTGGTGTGGGTCAATAAAGACCCGTTCCCGCACACTGCGACTGCGGCCGGCGTCTTCGATTCCAAAAGCATCGCGGCGGATGCCTCATGGAAATACAAGGCGAGCAAGGTCGGTAATTTCGACTACACCTGCATCTTCCACCCGAATATGAAGGGAACGCTGCGGGTGGAGTAGGCACACCGGCACATAAGGCTTGTGCCCTGGCCCGTTGACCGTCAATTTGGCGGTCAGCGGGTTTTCTTGTCTCTGACTCTTCGGTTGCGCGCTTGTCTCTCATAGAGGTCAGTAAGCCCGACCCAGCTCGCGCGTCCAGTCACGCTGCTGAGTTTATTAGCCGCTGATGGCCAATTTCCCATTGAAGATTGTTCAGATATCTGACGCAAGTGACCAATCAAAATAGGGAGATAAATAGCCTGAAACACCTATAAATAGAGCGCTGAAAGCTATAAATTTAATAGCTTTTGTGATCCTGATCGTTCGGCATGCAACTACCATGACCAAAAAAACCGCCCTGCATGGGCGGTTCGGAAAGTGCTTGGGCAGTGGATCAGTAACCCAGCGTCTTGCCATCTGGGTTGCGCGGGTCCGAGTAGCCGAACAGCACACCGCCGCGCAAGGCGATGGTCTGCGTGCGACCCATGGCGGCTTTCACCGCAATGTTGTGACCACGCTGGCGCAGCAGGGCGAGCGTGTCGGGGGAGAGGCCCTTTTCCACGCGCAGCTCGTCGGGTGTCCACTGGTGGTGCACGCGCGGTGTCGAGGCTGCTTCGGCTGGGTTCATGCCAAAGTCGATGGTGTTGACCACAGTCTGCAGCACCGTGGTGATGATGCGCGCGCCGCCAGGGCTGCCGGTGACGAGCACGGGCTTACCGTCCTTGAGCACCATGGTGGGCGTCATGGACGAAAGGGGGCGCTTGCCTGCGGCCACTGCGTTGGCGTCGCCGCCCACCAGGCCGTAGGCGTTGGCCACGCCAGGCTTGGCCGAGAAGTCGTCCATCTCGTTGTTCAGCATGATGCCGGT
>JBQMQB010000182.1:2204-5176 GCA_052172715.1 Giesbergeria sp.
TTCATGCTCTCGGCCATGTAGTGAATGGTCTGCGCGCTGTTCGGGCCCCACTCAGCCAGTGGCAGGGGTTCGAGCATGTTGAGGATCTGCACCAGGTGCGGGCCGCCCGACGATGGCGGCGGCATGGTCACAATCTCATGGCCCCGGTAGGTGCCGTGCGTCGGCTCGCGCTCCACCACCTTGTAGCCGCGCAGGTCGCCCAGCGTGAGGGCTCCGGCATGGGGCGCCATCTCGGCGGCGATTTTTTGTGCAATCGCGCCTTCATAGAACGCCTTGGCGCCTTGGCTGCCGATCAGTCGCATGGACGCAGCGAGGTCTTTTTGTACCAGCGGTGCGCCAGCCTTCAGTGGTTCGCCGTTCTTCCAGAAAATCGCCTGTGTGGCAGGCCATTGGCCCATGGTCTTCTTCTCTTGCTGGAGCACCTTGGCCAGAGTTTCGCTCACCGGAAAACCTTGCTCGGCAAGGGCTGCAGCGGGTGCCACCACCTTGGCCAGTGGCATGCTGCCCCAGCGCTTGAGCGCGTGCTCCATACCCGCCACCGTGCCGGGCACGCCGACGGCGTAGTGCGTGTAGAGCGACTTGCCGTCTACCACGTTGCCCTTGGCATCGAGGTACATATCGCGTGTGGCCTTGGTTGGCGCGATTTCGCGGAAGTCGAGCGCTACGCTTTTGCCGGTTTTGGCGTCGTACACCATCATGAAGCCGCCCCCGCCCAGGTTGCCTGCGTTAGGCAGCGCCACGGCCAGCGCGAAGCCAATGCCGACAGCAGCGTCCACTGCATTACCGCCAGCCTTGAGGATGTCCAAGCCGATTTGCGAGGCGAGCTGCTGCTCGGTTGCCACCATGCCGTGGTGCGCCACCACGGGGTGGAACACGTCCATATCGAAGTCGTAGGCCGCGCTGGCGGCTAGGGTTGCTGCTGTTTGTGCAGGCGTGGGCGGCGCGGCTGCTTGCGGTGCGGAACTGCACGCTGCCAGGTTGAGCAGCGCGAGCGCAAGGCTGCTGGCCAGCAAGGTGTGGCGAATGGTCATCAATTGTCTCCTTCAGGTTTTGGTGCACCTTCGGGCGACATCGGCTACGCAGCGCAGCCGAGCCGCCAAAAAGCGTCGGCCAGTGTAGGGCGGTGCGCGCGACTCTGCTTGCGACGCTTATGCGAGCAGGTCGCGCAGCGCGCGTGCGACCACCTTGGTGGCGCGGCGTAGGTCTTGCAGATCGAGCCGTTCGTCCGCGCGCTTGGCGTGCGATTCGAGCACGGTGCGTGGGCCCGCGCCGTAGATCACGCCGGGAATGCCCTGCTCGGCGTACAGGCGCACATCGGTGTACAGCGGCGTTCCGATGGCGGGTGGCACTTCGCCAAACACCTCACCCGCGTGCTTTTGCAAAGCCTCTACCAGTGGTTTGTTGCCTGCAAGCGGTGTCATGGCGCGTGCCAGCAGCAGGCGCCGGATGTCGACCGTAATGCCAACTCGCTCGCCTGCGGCCTGCTCGATGCAGGCGCGGATGGCGGCCTCCACCTCGGCCGGGTTTTCCTCAGGAATCATGCGGCGGTCGAGCTTGAAGGTGACTTTTCCCGGCACGACGTTGGTGTTGGTGCCGCCTTCGATTCGGCCCACGTTGAGGTACGGGTGGGTGATGCCCGCTACCAACGAGTGCACTTTGCGGTTTTCTATGTTGAGGGCGTAGAGCGCGTTCAAGATGTGCACGGCGCCTTGCAGGGCATCGATGCCGGTGTCGGGCACTGCAGCGTGCGCCATCTTGCCGTGCACGGTCACTTCCATCTGCAGGCAGCCGTTGTGGGCGGTGACCACTTCGTAGGAAAAACCGGCGGCCAGCAGCAGGTCGGGGCGTGTCAGGCCTTGCTGGAGCAGCCAGCCCGGGCCGAGCAGCCCGCCAAATTCTTCGTCGTAGGTGAAGTGCAGCTCCACCGCGCCCTGCGTGGGCTTGGCCACGGCTTCGAGCGCACGCACCGCGAAAGTGAAGCTGGCGAAGTCGCCCTTGCTCACCGCAGTGGCGCGGCCGTACATCGTGCCGTCCACAATCTCAGCGCCATAGGGGTCGTGCGTCCAGCCTTCGCCGGGGGGCACGACGTCGCCGTGGGCGTTGAGCGCCACCGTGCGGCCACTGCCAGCAGGGCCGTAGGGGCGGCGCACGATCAGGTTGGTGATGCTCTGCATGCCATAGGCCTCTACCTCGGCTTGCGGCACGGCGTGGCGCTCCACTTCAAAACCCATGGGCGCGAGCAGCTCGGCAGTGCGCTCGGCGTGCGGCGCGTTGTTGCCGGGGGGCGTGTCAGTAGGCACGCGCACCAGCGCCTGCATGAAGGCCACTTCCTCGTCGAAGTGCTGGTCGATCCAGGCGTCGAGGGCGCTGTATTCGGTACGGTCGGTCATGCGAATTCCTTGGCAAGTTGGTGCAGGACATGGCTGAAGGCGTGCACCGCCAGTTCCATGTCCTCGTTGGTGGTCGATTCAAGTGGGTTGTGGCTGATGCCGGCGTTCTCGCCGCGCACGAACAGCATGGCTTGGGGCATCACCTCGTGCAGCTTCATGGCGTCGTGGCCGGCGCCACTGGGCATGCGGTGCAGGGGCACGCCGAGGGACTCCACGGCACGCTCCCAGCGCTGCTGCCAAGCGGGGTGGCTCGGTGCTGCGGCGGCACGCATGGATTCCTCCAGCCGGTAGTGCAGACCGCGGCGCGTGGCAATGGCGGCGAGCTGGGTCAGTACGTCTTTGCTGAGTGCATCGCGCTGTGCGTCGTTGGGGGCGCGCAAATCGAGCGTGAACTGGCAGCGGCCGGGTACGACATTGATCGAGCCATTGGGCACTTGCAGCTCACCGATGGTGCCGACCGAATCGCCATCCTGCCCTGCGCGTTGTTCCACATACAGCAGCAGTTCCGCCACGCCCGCCGCCGCGTCGCTGCGCCGGTCCATGGGCGTAGTGCCGGCGTGGCTGGCCATGCCGACCATCTCG
>JBQMQB010000183.1:0-5139 GCA_052172715.1 Giesbergeria sp.
TGCTCCATGCGCCACACCTGTCTGCCTGGGCTACTAGATTGGCTCCATGAAAATTTTTGGCTTGTATTCGGAGCGGGCCGCTTGTGTGACCGAGCCGCTCTCGTGCAGCTGCGGTGCGGCGCCCTGAGTCGGGTACCAACATCCTTCAGAGGGGTTTGAGCAATGGACCGACTTCAGGCGATGGTGGTGTTTGCACGGGTGGTCGATGAGGGGGGCTTCGCGGCCGCCGCACGGGCGCTCGACATGTCGCCGCCAGTGGTGACTCGCGTGGTCGCTGATCTGGAAAAGCACCTCAACACGCGGTTGCTCAACCGCACCACACGCAAGGTGACGCTTACCGATGCAGGCGATTCTTACCTGCGCCGGGTGCGCACCATTTTGCAAGAAGTGGACGACGCCGAAGCTGCTGCTGCTGCCAGCACGCGCGACCTGCAAGGCACCGTCCATGTGCTTGCACCGCCGACGTTGGCGACCTACTTTCTCGCGCCATTGATTCCGCGCTGGCGTGAGCGGCACCCTCGCTTGATGCTGGATATCACGACCGACAACTTCGTGTCGGGCCGGGTGGACGAGTTCGATGTCACGCTTCTGGTGGTTCCAGACGATTTTGATGGCAATGTTGTCGCCCGAAAACTGTTTCAGGGCGAAGCAATCGTGGTGGCGTCGCCTGGCTATCTTCTGCGCCGCGGCACACCGCAGCAGCCCGAAGCGCTGGAGAGCCATGATTTTCTGCGAGACAGTGGCACTGCCATGCGCAGCGGCACACGCAAGCTGTGTCTCAAACCTGCCTGCGGCGAGGGCCCGGCCCATGAGTTGACGCTGCCTGTGGTGCTGCAGTCCACCAGCACCGACGTGCTGCTGCGCGCCGTGCTGGACGGCACGGGTATTGCAGTGGCGCCGCGCCTTTTGGTGCAGCGGTTTCTTGCAACCGGCGCGCTCGTACATGTGCTGCCAGACTGGATCTTGTCGCGCTACACCATCTATGCCGCACTGCCCAGCCAGCGCATGCTGCCGGCGCGCACGCGCGCTTTCCTCGATTTTGTGAGCGAACAGGCGCCAGAGGCTGTCGCAGCCCAGGAGGGCTGACTAGGAGCCAGTCGGACTTGGAAATCACCGGCTGCAAAACGACCACAGCGGTCCATTTTTGGCTTCGCCGCTCTTCGAGAACTCCGTCTCTTTGCCCCATAGCCGGGCTATGGGGCTGCACATTCGGAAAAAACGGTCCTCGCGCCGGGCGTTTTGCGCTTTCGGTGCTCCAAGCCCGACAGGCTCCTAGGGTTCAGGCTTGCAAGGTGTCGCCGACAGCCGTCTGCCCCACGCCAAAGCTGTTTTGTCGCCAGGCTTCGAACACGGTCACCGCCACGGCGTTCGACAGGTTCAGGCTGCGCTGCCCGGCCCGCATTGGCAAGCGCAATTGCTGGGTAAGTGCAAAGTTTTCGCGCAGCGCAATGGGTAGGCCGCGCGTCTCGGCGCCGAACACCAACCAGTCGCCCGGTAGAAAACAAGTGTCGTGCACCCCCTGCGTGGCATGCGTGGTGAGTGCGAACATGCGTTCGGGCGCCGGTTGCATGGTGCGAAGAAAAGCGGTCCAACCGGCATGTTGCTGCACCTGTGCGAACTCGTGGTAATCGAGACCGGCACGCCGAAGCATACGGTCTTCCATAGAGAACCCCAGCGGCGCGATAAGGTGCAGAGCGCAGCCCGTATTCGCCGCAAGACGGATGATGTTGCCCGTGTTGGGAGGAATCTCGGGCTCGACCAAGACGATATGAAACATGGCGGTATTTTGGCGGTATTCGCCTGTTTGCGGTTTTGTTTGCGCGTAAAAGTGCGTATCTTGATCTATCACTACCGAACATCAGCGCGCGCCACCACCAGTGCGCCGACCTGTGTGGCCCCGGCATCGCGCAGTACCCGCGCCGCAGCGTACAGCGTGGCGCCGGTGGTCATTACGTCGTCCACCAACAGCAGGCGTCGACCTTGCAGCAGGCCCACGTTCAGCGGTTCGGCTGCAAACACGCCGTGCAGGTTGCGCAGGCGCCCGGACCGCCCCAATGCGTGCTGGTCGGCGGCCGGGCGCAGGCGCAGCAGCAGGTCGTCCCGGGTCTTCTGGGCGCCCAAGCACAGGGCGATGCGCTGGGCCTGGTTAAAGCCGCGTTCACCCAGGCGCTGCGCGGCAAGCGGGAGGGGAACCAGCCAGTCGGCGGCCTCGATCGCTGGTTCTGCCCAGGGCGTGCTGCGCAGCAGGGCGGCAAAGGGTGCGGCCCAACCCGGATCGCCCTGGAACTTGAATTCGGCCAGCAGGCCCGCCCAGGGATAGGCGTAATCCACAGCGGCAATGCAGGCATCAAGCGGGGGAGGGTGGCGCAGGCACTCGCCGCACTGCGTGGTGCCACCGACCACTGGCAGTGCGCAAGTACGGCAACGGGTGCATGGCTGGGCGAACCTGGCCACACAGGCTTCGCAGACCCGCTCGGTCGGCCAACTGCCGCAGACGGCGCACTGGCTGGGGAGGTGTGCGGCCCAAGATGCCAGCGAACGCCAGGGGTTTTTGAAGATCCGACGCGCCATGATGGTGTCCAATATAGGCCACGCCGCTGTGGTTTTTGGCTCAGTTGCAGCGCGCCTACAGCGCGTTGCCCGCATATTCCTACCTATGGTATCGGACCTTCCTCCCACTATTGACCCAGTCGCTGCGGCGCGCTGGCACGCACGCGCACCGGCGCTCTCCCCTTGGCTGCATGAGGAGGTTGCGCGCCGCATGCAGGAGCGTCTTGACTGGCTTCGCCAAGCGCCGAGCGCCTGGTGCCACTGGGACCCGGTGCGTGGCGGCCTGGCTGCCCACGCGTTGCTGCGGGAGCGTTACCCCGATGCGCGTTGCACAGTGCATGAGACGGCGCCGCATTTGCAGGCATTTGCCCGCGAAACGTTGGAGCCGGCCTGGTGGCGTGCAGCGCGCTGGGGGCGCGCTGCCGTCCAATTTGGGCCGCCGCAGGCGGGTTCGGTGCAGATGCTGTGGGCCAACATGGCCTTGCACAGCGCCGCCAATCCGCGCGCCCTACTGGATTCCTGGCAGGCTGCGCTGGACATCGACGGCCATCTGATGTTCTCCTGCCTTGGCCCTGATACGCTGCGCGAACTGCGTGCGGTATATGCCGCGCATGGCTGGCCCGCACCCAGCCACGCCTATACCGACATGCACGACTGGGGCGACATGCTGATCGACGCCGGTTTTGCCGAGCCGGTGATGGATATGGAACGCATCACGCTGACCTTTACCAGCCCGCAGCGTTTGCTGAGCGAGTTGCGTGAACTGGGCGGTAACCTGCATCCGGGACGTTTTCCGGGTCTGCGCGGTCGGCAATGGCAGTCAGAACTGCACCAGGCGATCGCGACTGGGCTGGCCGTCCCACAAGAGGGTGGTCAACTTGCCCTGAGTTTCGAGATCGTCTATGGCCACGCCTTCAAGGCCATGCCTAGGGTGCCAGTGGCGGCACACAGCGCCGTGTCGCTGGACGATATGCGCAACATGCTGCGTGGGAAAAAACCGCAACCATAAAAATGTTTGCGAAGCAGTGCAAAGCAGATTTGTCTTTGACTTTAGGCAAACAAATCGCCGGGCTTTGGGGTTTTCCCTTGCTCCTCTGATTTAGCGCAAGCCACGCTACAATCTTCGAACGCATAAGAGACCGTGGGTGTGGTGGATTGACCGCACGAGCGCCATGGAGCGAATGCCTGCGAGACAGTGCCCGATCGATGTTTTGGGGTGGTGGGCCCGCGTGGGAGCCGCGTCGTATAGGCCGCAACGGGGCGCCTGCGAATCCAGGGCAGAGCGGGTGAACTGAGGCTTAGAACCAAGTGAGAACTATGAAGCGCATTTTCAATGGGTTGGCCCACGCCCTGTTGCTGGTTGGTGCCTGGTCAGCTGGGGCAGCCCACGCAGTCAACGATCTGTCCGGTGGGCCTTCAGTCCACCAACTCAACCTGCACCCAGGTGTCACGCGCATCGCCAAGGAGCAAAACAGCCTGCATTGGATGATGCTCATCATCTGCACGGTGATTTTTGTCGGCGTGTTTGGCGTGATGTTCTATTCCATATGGAAGCACCGCAAATCGCAGGGCGCCAAGTCTGCGAATTTCCATGAATCCGTGGGTGTGGAGATCGCCTGGACGGTGATTCCCTTTCTCATCATTATTGGTATGGCGCTGCCCGCGACCAAGGTGTTGGTGGCGCAGAAAGACACGACGAATGCCGACCTGACCATCAAGACTACTGGTTACCAGTGGAAATGGGGCTACGACTACATCAAGGGCGAAGGCGAAGGCATTGGCTTTATTTCTACGCTCGACAGTTCGCACCGTGCCATGTCCAACAGTGGTGACGTTTCGAAAGCACCCGACGACTACCTGCTCAAGGTGGATAACCCGCTGGTGGTGCCCGTGGGCAAGAAGATCCGCATCATCACCACGGCCAATGACGTGATTCATTCCTTCATGGTTCCGGCTTTCGGCATCAAGCAAGACGCTATTCCCGGTTTCGTGCGTGACACCTGGTTCCGCGCCGATGAGATCGGTGATTTCTACGGCCAGTGCGCCGAGCTTTGCGGCAAGGAGCACGCCTACATGCCGATCCACGTGAAGGTGGTCTCGGCCGAGGACTACACCACATGGGTGGGCGGTGAAATGAAGAAAATCGCCGCCAAGTTGGACGATCCGAATAAGGTCTGGACGCTGGACGATATTCTTAAGCGCGGCGAAAAGGTCTATGCATCTAACTGCGCTGCTTGCCACCAGGCCAATGGCAAGGGTGCGGGTCCGGTCAAGCCACTTGATGGCTCAGCTATCGTGAAGGATGCCGATCACGCGCGTCAGATTCAGATCGTGCTCCACGGTGCGGCCAACGGCGCCATGCCTTCGTGGAAGCAGCTCAGCGACACCGATCTGGCGGCAGTGGTCAGCTATACCAAGAACGCCTGGTCCAACAAGACGGCGCAGCTTGTGCAGCCGGCTGAAATCGTCGCCCAGCGCAGCAAGTAAGCCGGCGCCCGCAAAGAGTATTGAGGAATTCACCATGAGCGCAGTTCTCGACCCCACCGGGCATGCCGCCGGCCACGCAGCAGACAGCCACGACCACCACCA
>JBQMQB010000184.1:0-5127 GCA_052172715.1 Giesbergeria sp.
TTCTGCGGCGACGTGCACCTGCGGCTCTCGTTCTACAAGAAGCTGGCAACTGCGCGAACCACCGATCAGATCGACAGCCTGCTGGAAGAAATCGTCGACCGCTTCGGCAAACTCCCGGTGCCGGCGCAAACGCTCATCGACGTGCACCGGTTGCGTGTGCTCAGCGCGCCCTACGGTGTGCTCAAGGTGGACGCAGCGCCCGGCGTGACCACGGTGAGTTTTCGGCCCGGAGCGCCGGTCGACCCCATGCGCATCATCGAGCTCATCCAGAAAAATCGGCACATTAAGCTCGCTGGGAACGAAAAATTGCGCATTGAGCGTGAGCTGCCTGATGTGCAGGCGCGCGCACAACTGGTGCGCGACCTGCTGCGCAGCCTAGGCGCGCCACTGCCGTTGCCGCAAGCGGCTTAGACACCCACAAAAAAGCCGGCACGAGAAAGGCCGGCTTGCTTGGAAAAGGGGAGGCGCACTGCCGGGCGCCCACTCCCCCGTTGTCAGGCGTTGACGAAGCGGTCGCGCATCGCCTTCACTTCATCGTGGTTGCGCTGCGCTCCTGCGGCCTGGCGCTCCACCAAAGCGCGCGCATCGGCTGGCAACGAACGCTTCAGCGCCTTGCGGTAGCTGGCGACAGCAGAATCTTCACCGCGCTCGCATTCTTGCAGTACGGCCTTGTCGTCCATAGACGAAAAAGCCGTCTTCACCGCAACCCAACCTCGGTGCATAGAACCGATCATGGTGCCGCCGTCGGCGGGCTTGCCGCCGCGCTGGCGAATGGCTTGCTCAAGCTCAGCCACTGCACTAGCGCATTCGCTTGCGCGGCGCAAGAGCAAGGTTTTCACCTCCGCTGAATCGGCATGCTCCGCAGAGGTTCGAAAGCCATATTCACCATCACGGCTGGTTTCCAGCAAGTCGTTGAGGACGTCCACCACATCGTCGTTGTCCATAGAACCAACGGCGACGCTCTCTACATTGGCGCGCTCACGGGCTGCGCGGGCCGCATGGCGGGCTTCTTGCCACTCCAGCGGAGAGTCGCCGCGGTCGGTCAACCAGCGATCGCGCAAACTTGGTTCCACGGTTTCAAACGGTCCTTCATACATGCCCACCGACCGCCATCCGAGTGCGTAGGCTGGGTGGTAATCGTCGTACGTGCGGCCATCCGCAAAATAAGGCTCGTCGCGATAGGCTTCGCGCCAGTAGGCCTCTTCGGCGGTAGGGTTCACGGCTTCAGCCGCGGCCTTACCAGCCAAGCCGCCGGCAACTGCACCGATCACGCCACCAATGGCAGCACCGACTGGGCCGCCAAAGGCACCTGTCGCAGCGCCAGCGGCAGCGCCGCCCACAGCCGCGCCCAATCCCGTTCCTACGGGGTGCGCGCCTGGCTCTTTGGTAATGGGGTCAAGGTTTGCATCGTTGCGATCAGACATAAAAAACTCCTTGGTTGAATCAATGGAGCTATTCTGAAAGCCGCAGAGCGTTGGCTAGGTGCGGCCTTACCGCGCCCCGATGTAGGACTTCGGCGCACATCCAGGCAATGCACCTGCAGGCGCCGGATCACATTAATATTTATAGCTACTAGCGCTTACAGGATAATCCTTAGAGGCTATTTTCATGCGTGCTTTTCCCCTCTAGACCGAGCTCCTGGATTTTGCGCGTGATGGTGTTGCGGCCAATGCCAAGGCGCTGTGCAGCCTCCATGCGCCTGCCGTGCGTGGCGTCGAGCGTGTGGCTGATAAGGCACGCCTCAAACCGCTGCGACAAGAACTCCCACAGGTCGTGTCTGCCCTCTGCGAGCAAGCTGCGCACCTCGCGTGCGAGACCCAGTTCCCAATCGGCGATCGCACCAGTGCCCGCGGCAGCGACACCCAGCCGCGTTTCGGGGAGTGTCAATCCGCCCCCGGCCGCAGTGAATGCGCGCTGGACTGATCCAGAGGTGGAAACCCCTGCATCGCCAGGCATCTCCACCTGCTGCACTGCGAGCGCTGCAGTCTCCAGCACTTCAGGCGGCAGATCCTGTACCGAGATGACCTGGGCCGGCGCCATGACCGTGAGCCAGTGGCAGATGTTCTCCAGCTGGCGCACGTTGCCCGGAAAGCCGAACTGCTCCAGCCGCACCAGGGCAGCGTCGGAAATGCGCTTGGCATCCACCCCCAACTGGCGCGCACTCACCTGCAGGAAGTGGCGCGTGAGCATGGGAATATCTTCGCGGCGCTCGCGCAGCGCGGGCAAACGCAGCCGAATCACATTCAGCCGGTGGAACAAGTCTTCGCGGAACGCACCATCCTTAACGCGCTGCTCCAGGTTCTGGTGCGTGGCGGCAACCACCCGCACATGGGATTTGACAGAGCTGTGCCCGCCCACCCGGTAAAACTGCCCGTCAGACAGCACACGCAGCAACCGCGTTTGCAGGTCAAACGGCATGTCGCCGATTTCATCCAGAAACAGGGTGCCGCCCTCGGCCTGCTCAAAGCGCCCACGCCGCTGGGTCTGCGCGCCGGTGAAGGCACCTCTCTCGTGACCAAAGAGCTCAGATTCGAGCAGGTCTTTCGGTATAGCCGCCGTATTGATGGCAACAAAAGGCCCCTGGGCCACCGGCGAGTGCTTGTGCAGTGCCCGCGCCACCAGCTCTTTTCCCGAGCCAGACTCGCCGGTAATCAGCACCGTCACCTGGCTCTGGCTCAAGCGCCCGATGGCCCGGAACACGTCCTGCATGGCAGGCGCCTGGCCCAGCATTTCAGGCGCAACTTCGGTGTTGTCCTGTGCAACCTCCTCACGCTGGCTTTCCTGCACGGCACGGCGAATCAGCTCGACGGCCTTGGGCAGATCAAATGGCTTGGGCAGGTATTCAAACGCACCGCGCTGAAAGGCCGAGACGGCGCTGTCTAGATCGGAATACGCCGTCATGATCAGTACCGGCAGACCGGGGTGCAACGCGTGTACCTGTTCGAGCAGTTGCAGACCTGAACCGCCGGGCATGCGGATATCGCTGACCAATACCTGAGGACCGGGCTCGCTGTGGTCCCCCGCAGCAATGGCCGCCAGCGCATCCAGAACTTCGCGCGGATGGCTGAAGCTGCGTGTGCTTAGCCCCTCGCGGGCCAAGGCCTTTTCAAGCACGAAGCGGATCGAAGGGTCATCGTCTGCTATCCAGATCGGCTTCATAGGCATTCATTCCACGTTGGGAGTCGTCGTTCCTCAGGGCAGCGGTATGAGAATGCGAAAGTCTGTGCGCCCCGGCACACTTTCGCATTCGACCAGACCGTGGTGCTGCTGCACAAATGTCTGTGCCAGCGTCAGCCCCAGCCCTGAACCGCCGTCACGACCCGACACCAGGGGATAGAAGATTCTGTCCAAAATGGCATCGGGCACACCGGGTCCGTTGTCGATGACATGCAATTCCAATGCCAGTTTGTATCGCTGCCGACCGAACGTGATCTGACGCGCCACCCGTGTGCGCAAGGTGATGCAGGCATCGCCTTTGGCGATGCGCGGCGCGAGTGCCTGGGCAGCGTTCTGCACGATATTGAGCACGGCCTGAATAAGTTTCGCGCGATCGCCACGAAACTCGGGAATCGAGGTGTCGTAGTCACGCTCAATCACCAGGCCAGCCGGGTGCTCTGCAAGCACCAAGGAGCGCAC
Source organism: Giesbergeria sp. (assembly GCA_052172715.1). Classification (GTDB taxonomy): domain Bacteria; phylum Pseudomonadota; class Gammaproteobacteria; order Burkholderiales; family Burkholderiaceae_C; genus Simplicispira. The sequence continues at coordinate 3,637 of JBQMQB010000184.1, forward strand.
GCGCTCACACACTTCGTGGATGTTGACATCGCCCACTTCGTGCGGGTGCCGATGCGGTGCCAGCAAGCGATCCACCAGAATCTGAAGCCGGTCGGCCTCGTGGACGATGACATCGGTGTATTCGGCCAATTCGGCACTTTGCAGCTCAAGCGCAAGCAGTTGGGCTGCACCCCGAATACCACCCAACGGGTTCTTGATTTCATGGGCCAGGTTACGAATCAGCTCCTTGTGCGCCTGGGCCTGCTCCAGCAGGCGCTCTTCCCGGTCCTGCCGCGCCTGCTGCTCTAACGGCCACAGCTCAACCAGGAGCTGCTCGCGCGAATCCCCAAAGGCCAGATGCACGTGCACAGCAAGCTCTTCTTGGTGCAGGCGCCGCAGCACCGCCTCAAAGCGCACAGCAGCGAAGTCATGGCTCTGCGTGCCTGCCAGCGCCGCCTGAATCAACGAAGGGTCTGTGAAATGCTGGCTGAAGTCGCTCCCCGCCAGAGTGCGCCGCGACAGACCGAGGGTCTGCTCCAAGGCGGCGTTGACAACCTCTACCGTGCCATCCGCGTGCAGCACGGCAACCAGCACTGAGAGCCCGTCGAAAGCGCAAAAAAACCTGTGGTCAGCCGACGCTGACAGGCGTTCCTGCACCCACGCCTCAACGGGCTGGGAGGCGCTCTATCTCGCGCTGGATACCCGCCACGTCGGCTTCGGCGCGGCCTTGTGAAGCCTTGAGCTCTGCAGTGCGCTCCATGTACTTCTGCGGATTGCGCAATTCCAACGCATTGCGCTGTGGCGAGCCGTCGTTGTATTCCTGCTTGACTTCAGCCAGGCGGCCCTGCGCCTTCTTCAACTCAGACTCCAAAATAGCCCGCGCATCGGCATCACGCGCCTTCTGGTCATTGGAATCCACACGTGGTGCAGACGGAGGCGAGCTGGCAGATTTCGCCCCACCTCCCCCACCAGACGACGGGCGGGTGCCCTGAATCACGGTCACATTGTCGTTTTCCACGACCTTGCAACCCCGATCCTTGGCCATGGCCGCATTGTTGGTGTACTCGTTGCCACATCGGTAGATACGGTCTTGCGCCGATGCTGTAGACATCACAGCCCCAGCGCCAACACCACAAAAGAACAGACAGATAAAGAGATTTTTCATAAGCATCCAACCGCACGTAGGCTGCAGTTCGTTCTGCAGTATCGCCCAAAACACCTGCATGCTTCAATGCAAAGGCCCTGGGCAGCCCTCCAAACGAAGCGCCCACGCAACGCGCGGACGATCCAATTGCTCCGGATATGTGCAATTAAAAAGGCGGCCGAAGCCGCCTCAGAAAACCATACGGGGCTGTGGGCAGCCGATTAGAGCGAGTAGTACATGTCAAATTCGACAGGATGTACGGCCTGACGGAAACGGGTAACTTCGCCCATCTTGAGTTCGATGTACGCGTCCACCATAGAGTCACTAAAGACCCCTCCCTTGGTCAAAAATGCACGATCTGCATCCAG
>JBQMQB010000185.1:0-5116 GCA_052172715.1 Giesbergeria sp.
CCGCACCTGGCGAAATGGGCCAGGCCGATATAGCCGCAGCAGAAGAGCGCTTCAAACGCGCCCGGGGCCTGCTGGCGCGCGTCTTCCCGGCGTTACAGAGTACTGGCGGGCGCATCACTTCACCGCTCATGCGCACCGCCGATTTGCAGCGCGCACTGGGCCTGGACGCCACCTGTGGCGCGCTCTGGCTCAAGTGCGACCACTTGCTGCCCGTGGCCGGTTCAGTGAAGGCGCGCGGCGCCACACACGAAGTGCTGGAGCTGGCCGAGCGCCTGGCGCTCGCCCATGGGCTCATGGCTGCGGGCGACGACCTCACGGTGCTGGCCGACGCCCCCGCCCGCGCACTGTTTGCGCAGCACGAGGTGGCAGTCGGCTCCACCGGCAACCTGGGGCTGGGCGTGGGGCTCATCGCCAAGGCGCTGGGCTTTCGCGCCCGCGTGCACATGTCGCACGATGCCAAGGCGTGGAAGAAAGCGCGGCTGCGCGCCCATGGCGTCGAGGTACTAGAGCACGCTGGCGACTACGCGCTCGCCGTACAGGCCGGACGCGTAGCAGCCGCGCAAGACCCGCTGTGCCATTTTGTAGACGACGAGCAATCGCAGTGGCTGTTGCTGGGTTACAGCGTGGCGGCGGGCGAACTGGCGGCGCAACTGGCCGAGGCTGGCGTGGTGGTGGATGCCGAGCACCCGCTGTTTGTCTACCTGCCTTGCGGCGTAGGCGGTGCGCCCGGTGGCATTGCCTTGGGCCTGCGCGAACGCTTCGGGCCGGATGTGCACTGCTTCTTTGCCGAGCCGGTGCAGTCGCCCTGCATGCTGCTGCAGTTGCGCGCAGGCCTTGGCGCAGAGCCCTCGGTGTACGACATTGGCCTGACCAACCGCACCGAGGCCGATGGCCTGGCCGTGGCGCAAGCCTCACGCTTGGCGGCGAGCCTGATGCAGGGGCGCCTTGCGGGTGTGTACACGGTGGACGACGCTGCGCTGTTCATGCACCTGGCGCGCGCGCACGGCACGCAGGGCCTGCGCATCGAGCCTTCCGCCGCCGCGGCGCTCGACGGCCCACTTCGCGTGACGCAAAGCGCCGCCGGTCGCGCCTGGTTGGCGCAAACTGGGCTGCTGGCACACCTGCCGCACGCCACCCATGTGGCATGGACCACCGGCGGCTCGCTGCTGCCAGACGCCGAATTTCAGCAGTTTCTCGCGCGCGGGCATGCGCTGCTGGCGACCCCGCCCACACCTACTTGAAGACACACCGAGGTTCCATATGCAAACGCTTGATTTCGCCATCGTAGGCGCCGGCATTGCCGGTGCCAGCATTGCCTGGGAACTGGCGGCGCACGGCAGCGTGCTGCTGCTGGAGCGCGAAACCCAGCCCGGTTACCACACCACGGGCCGCTCGGCGGCGCTGTTCATGGAGACCTACGGCACCCCCGCCATTCGCGCCATGACCCGCGCCAGCCGCGCCTTTCTTGAGGCGCCACCGCCCGGTTTCTGCGAGGGTGCCATCCTCTCGCCACGCGGCTTGGTGTACGTCGCGGGCCCCGACCAGCTCGATTTGCTGGACGCCACCGAGGCCGAGCTGCGTCCAAATTCGCCAAAGCTCGAACGTCTGTCCGCCGACGAGCTGGCGGCGCGCGTTCCCTGCCTGCGGCGCGAAGCCCTGGGCGGCGGCCTGCAGGAAGACGGCGCGGCCGACATCGACGTGCACGCGCTGCACCAGGGCTACCTGCGCGGCCAGCGCCAGCGCTGCGGCCTATTGCGCACGCAAGCCGAAGTGGTGGCGTTGCAGCGCAGCGAGGGCCTGTGGAACATCACCTTGGCCGATGACAGCCAGGCGCAGGCGCGCACGCTCATCAACGCTGCAGGTGCCTGGGCCGATGTGCTCGGCGCCATGGCAGGCGCCGCCCCCATTGGCCTCACGCCCTGCCGTCGCACGGCCTTCACCTTCCCAGCGCCAGAGGGCATGGACCTGGCGCACATGCCGGCCATCATTGCCGTGGACGAAAGCTTCTACATCAAGCCCGACGCACGCCAACTGCTCGGCTCGCCCGCCAACGCCGACCCGACCACGCCGCACGACGTGGTGCCCGAAGAGATCGACGTGGCCACCGGCATCTTTCACATCGAGGAGATGACGCACTTCAGCATCCGCCGCCCCTCGCACACCTGGGCCGGCCTGCGCTCTTTCGTTCCCGATGGCGACATGGTGATTGGCTGGGACGGCGGTGTAGATGGCCTATTCTGGGCGGCGGCCCAGGGCGGCTACGGCATCCAGAGTGCACCGGCCTATGCGCGGCTGGCGCGCAACCTGCTGCTAGGCGAAGCGCTAGACCCGATGCTCTCTGCGCAGGGTGTAGAGGCAGCCGCCATGGCACCGGCCCGGTTGCGCCGAAACGCCTGAAAAATTCAAGCTGCCCCTCGAGGCAACTGATTTTTCGGAGGCTTTTGGTGCATGACGGCACAGGCTGGCCGGTTACTTCATCAATGAAAAAATGGAACTGGAAATACATTGGCTGATTCCCAAGCGGCCTGGAACGTCGCTGGGTTAGCGGTGACCTTGGGGATTTTTGCCTCTGTCAGCATCAAAGTCTTCGTTGAAGGCAGGTACGGAAATACTCAGCTTGGCGACTAAGCCTTTCAAGCATGCCCGCGTAAGGCGGACCGCTTAAGTCCTTAGTCCATGCCCTTTGGACCAATTTCTTCGTTTGCCAGATATTCAAGCGAAATGCACTGAAGGCTTCGAAGGCGACGTGCGACGTCGGCTTGGCATCTTTTTGCGCGCGCGTCCCTGCATCATGCATTCTCGAGGTTGACCCGTCCCGAGCACGACAGCTGCCTGGAACCCCTATGTCCGAAAAAGCACTCCACCGCAGCCATCATGGCCGCGACACGGTCCCAGACGTCCCAGGCTCACTGCCAACTCGGCCTTATGGCTTGGCGGCGGCGCTCACTCGGTTAGCCCAGAGACGCTTCCCCAGTTTTCGCAATTCACTGAACCACAACACCCCGCTGGCCATCAGCACGCACACGCCCCACTGGCTGGCAGACAGCGGTACGGTGCCGAAAGCGAGGTTAAGGAAGGGCAAGTGCACCACCGCGACTTGCAGCGCGGCCGACAAGGCAATAGCGCCCCACAGCCAGCGGTTGGAAAACGGGGCGCTGAACGCCGACGCAGTTTCCGAACGGGCATTGAAACAGTTGAACAACTGCGTCAGCACCAGCACCGTGAAAGCGGCCGTACGAGCGCGCTCCACGCTGTGCGGGCCTGAGCCCACCAAGTCCGGTATCGGCTCAAACAAGCCGCCTGGCAGGAACAGGTCCAGGGACAGCAGGGTCAGCACCGCCATCACAAAGCCGAGCTCGGCCACACCCAGACCCATGCGGAGATCGATCACACGCTGGCTGCGCAGGCGTGGCTCGCGGGCCATCACATCCTCGCTGATTGGGTCCACGCCCATGGCCAGCGCAGGCCCGGTGTCGGTGATCAGATTGATCCACAGGATCTGCGTGGCCAACAGCGGCAGCACTACGGCGCCCCCCGTGCCGGTCGCCGTAGCCGTGAGGCCGATCACCCCAGCGCCGACGACGCCCAGAAACACTGTCAAGACTTCTGCGATGTTTGACGACAGCAGGTAGCGCAGGAACTTGCGGATGTTGTTCAGCACGCCACGCCCTTCGCGCACCGCTTGCACGATGGTGGCGAAGTTGTCGTCGGCCAGCACCATGCGGGCCGCTTCCTTCGTCACCTCCGTACCCGCCACACCCATGGCGATGCCGATATCGGCAGCCTTCAGCGCCGGTGCGTCGTTGACACCGTCCCCCGTCATCGCCACCACATTGCCGGCCGCCTGCAGCGCCGTGATGATGCGCAGCTTGTGCTTGGGCGCCACACGCGCGAAGACCGAGGTCTGCCGCGCCGCCGTGGCGAATGCCGCGTCGTCCAGCGTGTCCAGCTCCACGCCGGTCAATACCGCGGCCCCGGCTTCGACGATGCCGAGATCGGCCGCAATGCGTGCCGCCGTGCGCGGGTGGTCGCCAGTGATCATGATCACGCGGATGCCCGCCCGGTGCGCTTGCTCGATGGCAACCGCAGCCTCCGGACGCGGCGGGTCGATGATGCCCACCGTGCCGAGGTAGACCAAGTCCTGCTCCAGCCCGGCTGCTTCATCGGCGTCGTTCGGAATCTGCGCTTCGGCCGCCAGCGTGCGGCGCGCCACGCCGAGGGTGCGCAGCGCGGCATCGGTCATCGTGCCCACCTCCGCCACGATGCGTGTGCGCATCGCTTCGTCCAATGCCACCACCTCGCCGCCCAGCAGCACCCGTGTGCAATGCGCCAGCAGCACGTCGGGCGCGCCTTTGGTGAACAGCACATGCGCGTCGGCGTCGGTGTGGTCCACCTCCAGCGTGGACATCATCTTGCGCTTCGAGGTGAAAGGGATCTCACCGATACGCTCGTAGCGGTCCGTGCTTGTGGCGGGCTCGCCAGTGCCGCCCAGCTTGCGCGCGGCCACCAAAAAGGCTGCCTCGGTCGGGTCTCCCTGCACGACCCAGGTGCCCGCGTCGTCCTGCTGAAGCTCGGCGTTGCCCGCAAGGCAACCGCCGCTCAGCACAGCGATCAGTTCGCCCCGCAGCGCACCGTTGTTCTGGTCCGTCAGTTCGGCGCCATCGATTTCCGCCCGACCCTCTGGCGCATAGCCCACGCCGGTGATGTCGCTGCGCCCCGAGGCCGTCATCACGCGCTGGATCGTCATCTCGCCGCGTGTCAGCGTGCCGGTCTTGTCGGAGGCGATGACCGAGGCCGACCCCAGCGTCTCCACCGACGCCAGCTTCTTGACGATGGCATGCTGGCGTGCCATGCGGCGCACACCCATCGCCAGCACCACCGACAAGATGGCGGGCAGCCCCTCAGGCACCGCGGCCACGGCCAGCGACACCCCCAGTAGCAGCACTTGCACCACATCGGCGATGCCGTGGATGTCGGAGATGAGCAGGATCGTGCCCACCACCACTGCGGCGATGACGACTGCAGCGATACCCAGCACCTTGCCCAGGTAAGCAATCTCGACCTGCAGCGGTGTCAGCATGTCGGGCGTGGTGTCCAGCAGCGTGGCGATGCTGCC
>JBQMQB010000186.1:0-5111 GCA_052172715.1 Giesbergeria sp.
CGCCCGCAAACGAGCACGACGCCTGCGGCTTGGGCTTTGTCGCCCATATCAAGGGGATCAAGCGCCACGACATCGTGACCCAGGCGCTGAAGATTCTGGAAAACATCGACCACCGCGGCGCGGTGGGCGCTGACAAGTTGATGGGCGACGGCGCCGGCATCCTGATTCAGATTCCCGATGTGCTTTACCGTGAGGAGATGGCCGCGCAGGGCGTGGCACTGCCGCCCTCGGGTGAATACGGCGTGGGCATGATCTTCCTGCCCAAGGAGCACGCTTCGCGGCTCGCGTGCGAGCAGGAAATGGAGCGCGCCATCAAGGCGGAAGGGCAGGTGCTGCTGGGCTGGCGCGATGTGCCGGTCAACCGCGATATGCCGATGTCGCCCACGGTACGCGCCAAGGAGCCCATTCTTCGCCAGGTGTTCATCGGCCGGGGCAACGATGTCATCGTGCAGGACGCACTGGAGCGCAAGCTCTACGTGATCCGCAAGACCGCCAGCGCCGCCATCCAGGCGCTGGGTCTCAAGCACAGCAAAGAGTATTACGTGCCCAGCATGAGCAGCCGCACGGTCATCTACAAGGGCCTGCTGCTGGCCGGCCAAGTGGCGACCTACTACCTCGACTTGCAGGATGCACGCTGCGTCTCTGCCATCGGCCTGGTGCACCAGCGCTTTTCCACCAACACCTTTCCCGAGTGGCCGCTGGCCCACCCGTACCGCTATGTGGCCCACAACGGGGAGATCAACACCGTCAAGGGCAACTACAACTGGATGAAGGCGCGCGAGGGCGTGATGGCTTCGCCCGTGCTCGCAGCCGACCTGCAAAAGCTCTACCCCATCAGTTTTCCGGACCAGTCCGACACGGCGACCTTCGACAACTGCCTGGAGCTGCTCACCATGGCCGGCTACCCCATCAGCCAGGCTGTGATGATGATGATTCCCGAGCCTTGGGAGCAGCACACCACGATGGACCCGCGGCGCCGTGCGTTCTACGAGTACCACGCCGCCATGCTCGAACCGTGGGATGGCCCCGCCTCCATCGTGTTCACCGATGGCCGCCAGATTGGCGCTACGCTCGACCGCAACGGCCTGCGGCCGTCGCGCTACTGCGTGACCGACGACGATCTGGTCATCCTGGCGTCTGAGTCTGGCGTGCTGCCCGTGCCGGAGAACCGCATCGTGCGCAAGTGGCGATTGCAGCCGGGCAAGATGCTGCTCATCGATCTGGAGCAGGGCCGCATGATCGACGACGACGAGCTCAAGGCCAACATCGTCAACACCAAGCCCTACAAGCAGTGGATTGAGAACCTGCGCATCAAGCTCGACAGCATTGGCAACGACGACGCGCCGGTGCAGCAGCCCGCGCAGGGCGGTGGTGCAGGCCATGCAGATGGGGTGTCGCTTCTCGACCGCCAGCAGGCATTTGGCTATACCAAGGAGGACATCAAGTTCCTGCTGGCCCCGATGTCGAGAAACGGCGAAGAGGCCATTGGTTCCATGGGCAACGACAGCCCGCTGGCCGTGCTCTCAAACCGCAACAAGCCGCTGTACAACTACTTCAAACAGTTGTTTGCGCAGGTGACGAATCCGCCGATCGACCCGATCCGCGAGGCCATCGTGATGTCGCTCAACAGCTTCATCGGCCCCAAGCCGAATCTGCTGGACATCAACCAGGTGAACCCGCCCATGCGGCTTGAGGTGAGCCAGCCGGTGCTCAACGTGGCCGACATGGCCAAGTTGCGAGACATTGCCCGCCACACCCAGGGCAAGTTCCGCAGCAGCGTGATCGATGTCACCTACCCGCTGGCCTGGGGCCGCGCGGGGGTCGAGGCCAAGCTTGCCTCTCTGTGCGCGCAAGCGGTGGATGCCATCAAGAGCGGCGCCAACATCCTCATCATCAGCGACCGCGCGATGAGCGCCACCCAGGTGGCGATCCCCTCGCTGTTGGCGCTCTCCGCCATCCACCAGCACTTGGTGCACGAGGGTCTGCGCACCACCACCGGGCTGGTGGTTGAGACGGGCACCGCGCGCGAAGTGCACCACTTTGCCGTGCTCGCCGGCTACGGCGCCGAGGCAGTGCACCCATGGTTGGCCATGGAAACCCTGGCCGACATGCACAAGGAGCTGAACGGTGATTTGTCTGCGGACAAGGCCATCACCAACTACGTCAAGGCGATTGGCAAGGGCCTGTCCAAGATCATGTCGAAGATGGGCGTCTCGACCTACATGAGCTATTGCGGCGCCCAGCTGTTTGAAGCCATCGGCCTCTCCAGCGCCACGGTGGCCAAGTACTTCACGGGCACTGCCAGCCGCGTCGAAGGCATCAGCGTGTTCGAGATCGCCGAGGAAGCCATCCGCATGCACGAAGCCGCGTTTGGCGACGACCCGGTGCTGGAGACCATGCTGGACGCCGGCGGTGAATACGCTTGGCGCACGCGTGGCGAAGAGCATATGTGGACGCCCGACGTGATTGCCAAGTTGCAGCACAGCACGCGCTCCAACAACTGGAACACCTACAAGGAATACGCCCAGCTCATCAACGACCAAAGCCGCCGCCATATGACGCTGCGCGGCCTGTTCGAGTTCAAGTTCGACCCGGCCAAGGCGATTGCCGTAGACGAAGTCGAGTCGGCCAAAGAGATCGTCAAGCGCTTTGCCACAGGCGCCATGTCGCTGGGCTCCATTTCCACCGAAGCGCATGCCACCTTGGCCGTCGCCATGAACCGCATTGGCGGCAAGAGCAACACCGGCGAAGGCGGGGAGGATGCCGCGCGCTACCGCAATGAGCTCAAGGGCATCCCGATCAAGCAGGGCGACAGCCTGAAAAGTGTCATTGGCAACGAGAACGTCGAGGTCGACTTGCCGCTGCAGGATGGCGATTCGCTGCGCAGCCGCATCAAACAGGTGGCCTCTGGCCGCTTTGGCGTCACGGCGGAATACCTCACCAGCGCCGACCAGATCCAGATCAAGATGGCCCAGGGCGCCAAGCCCGGCGAGGGCGGCCAGCTGCCCGGCGGCAAGGTCAGCAACTACATTGGCAAGCTCCGCCACAGCGTGCCAGGCGTGGGCCTGATCTCGCCGCCGCCGCACCACGATATCTATTCGATTGAAGACCTGGCGCAGCTCATTCACGACCTGAAAAACGTCGCGCCGCATGCCAGCATCAGCGTCAAGCTGGTGTCCGAAGTGGGTGTAGGCACAGTGGCGGCAGGCGTCGCCAAGTGCAAGAGCGACCACGTGGTGATTGCCGGGCACGACGGCGGCACGGGCGCCTCGCCCTGGTCGTCCATCAAGCATGCCGGCGGCCCCTGGGAGATTGGTTTGGCCGAGACGCAGCAAACCTTGGTGCTCAACCGCCTGCGCGGGCGCATCCGGGTGCAGGCCGACGGCCAGATGAAGACCGGCCGCGACGTCGCCATTGGCGCGCTGCTCGGTGCCGATGAGTTCGGCTTTGCCACCGCGCCGCTGGTCGTTGAGGGCTGCGTGATGATGCGCAAATGCCACCTCAACACCTGCCCGGTGGGCGTGGCCACGCAAGACCCGGTGCTGCGCAAGAAGTTCTCTGGCAACCCTGAGCATGTCGTCAACTACTTCTTCTTCGTCGCAGAAGAGCTGCGCCAAATCATGGCCCAGCTGGGCATTCGCAAGTTTGACGACCTGGTGGGCCGCAGCGACCTGCTCGACATGCGCAAAGGCCTGGAGCACTGGAAGGCGAGCGGGCTTGATTTTTCGCGATTGTTCGCACAGCCCAAGGTGCCGGCCGACGTACCGCGTTTCCATGTCGAAGCGCAAGACCACAACATCGAGCACACGCTGGACCGCAAGCTCATCGAGCGCAGCCGCCCCGCCATTGAAAATGGCGAACGCGTGCGCTTCATCGAGGTGGCGCGCAACGTCAACCGCTCGGTCGGCGCCATGCTCTCGGGTGCGGTCACGCGCGTGCACCCCGAAGGCTTGCCCGACGACAGCATCCACATCCAGCTCGAAGGCACCGGCGGCCAATCGTTTGGCGCCTTCTTGTGCCGTGGCATCACGCTGTACCTGATTGGCGACGCCAACGACTACACCGGCAAGGGCCTCTCGGGTGGGCGCATCGTGGTGCGCCCCAGCCTCGACTTCCGCGGGGAAGCAGCGCGCAACACCATCGTCGGCAACACGGTGATGTATGGCGCCACCAGCGGCTCAGCCTACTTTGCCGGTGTCGCTGGCGAACGCTTTGCCGTGCGCCTCTCGGGTGCCACAGCGGTGGTGGAAGGTACGGGCGACCACGGTTGTGAGTACATGACGGGCGGCACCGTGGTGGTGCTGGGCCAGACCGGACGCAACTTTGCTGCCGGCATGAGCGGCGGCGTGGCTTATGTGTACGACGAAGATGGCGAGTTCGACACGCGCTGCAACATGGCCATGGTGACGTTAGAGCGCATCCTGCCGCACGACGAGCAGCAGGCCAGCCACGCACGCGCCACCTGGCACCAGGGCGAGAGCGATGAAACGCAGCTCAAGCGCCTGCTCGAAGAGCACAACCGCTACACCGGCAGCAAGCGTGCGCGCGACCTGCTGGACAACTGGGCGGCGTCGCGCAGCAAGTTCGTCAAGGTGTTTCCGACCGAATACAAGCGCGCCCTCTCGGAAATGTACGAGCGCCAGGTGCTCGAAGACTCCGCCACGCCGCCCGTGGCCAGCTCCGAGCTGACCGCTGTGGCTGCCAAGTAAGCCTTTGAACCCTCACGAGGACAGGAACATGGGAAAAATCACGGGTTTCATGGAGTTCGACCGCATTGAAGAGGGCTACCCGCCTGCGGCCGAACGTGTCAAGAACTACAAGGAATTTGTTATCGGCATCACGGATGCCGAAGCCAAAGTGCAGGGCGCACGCTGCATGGACTGCGGCACGCCGTTTTGCGTCAGCGGCTGCCCGGTCAACAACATCATTCCAGACTTCAACGATCTGGTCTACCAGAGCGACTGGAAGAGTGCGTTCACGGTGCTCGACTCGACCAACAACTTCCCCGAGTTCACTGGCCGCATTTGCCCCGCCCCGTGCGAGGCGGCCTGCGTGCTCAACATCAACGACGATGCTGTGGGCATCAAGAGCATCGAGCACGCCATCATCGA
>JBQMQB010000187.1:0-5108 GCA_052172715.1 Giesbergeria sp.
AGGCAGATGACAATGGCGTAGCCCATCTGCGAGAGCATGGTGATCGCCAGGCTGCTGGTGAACACCATCGGCAAGGCAATAAGCGCCAGGGCAAAGAACGACCAGAGTAGGTAACGCCCCACTTTCGGGCTGCGAAAGCGAAAAGACTGCCTGGCGGCAGCGGCCGACGCAGCGGCAATGGTCTGCTCGGTCATGGAATCAGTCCTCTCGCGTACCAAGCAAGCCTTTGGGCCGGAAAATCAGGATAAGCACCAGGAACAGGTAGGGAAGAATGGGCGCGACCTGCGACAGCGTGAGCTTGAGCACGGGCCAACCAAAGGTTTCAGCCGATACCGCAACCCCGAGGCCCTGCAACGCCGTGGCAAGCGAATAGTCGATGGCGACCGCGAAGGTTTGCAGGACGCCAATCAAAAGCGAGGCGAGAAATGCCCCCGCGAGCGAGCCCATACCGCCCACCACCACCACCACGAAAATAATGGATCCGACCGAGCCGGCCATGGCCGGCTCGGTGATATAGGTATTGCCGCCGATCACACCGGCCAGCCCCGCAAGAGCGCAACCGCCGCCAAACACCAGCATGAAGACGCGCGGCACGTTGTGCCCAAGCGCCTGCACCATTTCCGGGTGCTTGAGTGCCGCCTGAATCACCAGCCCGATCCGCGTTCTGGTGAGCACCAGCCAGACAGACACCAGCATCAACAGTGCCACCAGCATAATGAAGGAGCGCGACTTCGGAAACTGCGTGCCGTAGATGGTGAACAACGGCCCTTGCAATTGCTCAGGTAGCCCGTAGGGAACGGTTGAGCGCCCCCAGACCAACTGCACGATCTCCAGAATGAGGTAAGACAAGCCAAAGGTGACGAGAAGCTCGGGAACGTGACCGAACTTGTGCACGCGCCGCAAGCTGTAGCGCTCGAACAAGGCGCCCAGTGCTCCAATGGCCAATGGCGACAGCACCAGTGCGGGCCAGAAGCCCACCACGCCCGAAATGGTGTACGCAAAGTAGGCGCCCAGCATGTAGAAGCTGGTGTGGGCGAAGTTGAGCACACCCATCATGCTGAAAATGAGCGTGAGCCCCGAACTGAGCATGAACAGCAGCAGCCCGTAGCTCACCCCATTCAGCAGGGAGATGGTGAAAAATTCGGCGTTCATTGCATCCCGTCGATCGAAATCAAAACATGAGGCCCGAGTTTCGTCTGGCCTCATGCACGTGACCGGACGGCCTTAGACGGGACGCTTCATCTGGCACGAGGTGGGCGTGCTGGCCACATAGGGGTCGTAGTACTTCACGGGCACAAAGGTGTAGCCGGTGCTCTCGGCGTCATGGGGGTACTGGCCACCGGCCTTCTCCCACCGGGAGATGAACAGCCCTTGCTGCAACTGGTGGTCGGTCTTTCGCATCTCGACTTCGCCATTGAAGCTCGTGAACTTCATGCCTTCCATCACCTTCGCCACCTTGGCAGGATCGGTTGACTTTGCCTTCGCAAACGCCTCAGACAACATGGTGAAACTGCTGTAAATGGCCACTGCGTATAGGTCACCGCCAAACTTTTTCTTGTAGTCTTGCGTGAGCTTGTTGATCGGACCGGGCAGGTTGGCATGGGCGTACGACACCGTGTACACACGGCTTGCGGCGCTGGCGCCCATGGCAGTGGGGCTACCGGTGACCGCGCCGTAGTACGTATAGAAGTTCACGTTGCTCAGACCGGCATCGTTGGCTGCCTTGATAAGCAGCGCCAAATCTGAGCCCCAGTTGCCGGTGATCACACTGTCGGCGCCAGACTGCTTGATCTTGGCGATGTAGGGCGAGAAATCACGCACTTGCGCCAGCGGCGCCAAGTCGTCGCCGACGATTTCCACGTCTGGGCGCTTGCGTTTGAGCATCTCCTTGGCATACCTGGACACTTGGTGACCATGCGTATAGTTCTGGTTGATCAGATACACCTTTTTAACTTCGGGCTGGTCCTTCATATAGGTGGTCAGCGCCTCCATCTTCATGGAAGTATCCGCATCCAGTCGGAAATGCCAGTAACTGCACTTGCTATTGGTGAGGTCAGGGTCTACTGCGGCGTAGTTGAGGTACAGCACCTCTTTTCCGGGATTGCGTGCGTTGTATTTTTCCAGCGCGTCGATGATGGCCAGTGCGGGGCCAGAGCCGCTGCCCTGCACGACGTAGCGCACACCCTGGTCCATAGCCGAGCGCAGCGCGCTGGTGGTTTCCTGCGGGCTGAGCTTGTTGTCGATGCCGATGATCTCGTAGGTAACACCTGCAGCGTTCTTCTTGTTGAACTCTTCCGCCATGAACTGCCAGCCCTTGAGCTGGTTGGTGCCTACGGCGGCCATCAGGCCTGAGAGAGGATCAAGCCAGGCAATCTTGACGGTCTCACCTTGTTGCGCAAAGGCGCCGCCAGCGCTTGCAACCAAAACAGAAATCGCGATCGTTTTCAAAGAAAAATGCATGCGTAATATTTTGTGAGACAGAGTTCTCGGCACCTCTGACACCCCAAGGTCGGCCAGTGACCGACCTTGGGCCTATCGATAAGGAAATGGTGCTGTGCGAAAAAATTAAAGCCCGGGCAGCATGTAATCCTTGAGCTGCTCGCGCAAACGGGTTTTGAGCATTTTGCCGGTCGCGCCGAGCGGAATCGCATCCACAAAGACCACATCGTCTGGAATTTGCCACTTCGCCGTCTTGCCTTCGTAAAACGCCAGCAGCTCTTCGCGCGTGACTTCGGCGCCCGGCTTAACGGAAATCGCCACGATGGGCCGCTCGTCCCACTTGGGGTGCGGCATGCCGATGCATGCCGCCATGGCCACCGCAGGGTGGGCCATGGCAATGTTCTCAATATCGATGGAGCTGATCCATTCGCCACCCGACTTGATCACGTCTTTGCTGCGGTCGGTGATCTGCATGAAACCATCGGCGTCAATGGTCGCCACATCGCCCGTGGGGAACCAGCCGCGGCCTTGTGCGTCCGCAACGAGTGGGCTTTCTCCCTTGTAGTACTGCTCGAGAATCCACGGTCCACGCACCAGCAGATCGCCGTAAGTCTTGCCATCCCAGGGCAGTTCCTTGCCTTCGCCGTCGACAATTTTCATGTCCACGCCGTAGATGGCCCTGCCCTGCTTTTGCAGGATCTTCATCTGCTCATCTTTCGATAGAGCGAGCTGCTTGTTTTTGAGGGTGCACAGCGTGCCGAGCGGGCTCATTTCCGTCATGCCCCACGCGTGCAGCACCTCCACACCGTATTCGTCCTGGAACGCGGTGATCATGGCCGGTGGGCAAGCCGAGCCGCCAATCACCGTGCGCCGCAGCGTGCTGAACTTGAGGCCTGCCGGGCGCAGGTGGCCAAGCAGCATCTGCCACACCGTGGGCACGCCGGCGGCGTAGGTCACCTTCTCGGCTTCAATCAGTTCGTAAATTGACTTGCCATCGAGCGCCGGGCCGGGGAACACGACTTTGCACCCCGTGAGCGCCGCTGAATACGGAATCCCCCAGGCGTTGACGTGAAACATGGGCACCACGGGCAACACCGCATCGCGAGCTGAAAGGCACATGACGTCCGGCAATGCTGCGGCATACGCATGCAACACGGTCGATCGGTGACTGTAGAGCGCAGCCTTGGGGTGGCCGGTGGTGCCGCTGGTGTAGCACATGCTGGACGCCGTGTTCTCATCGAACTGTGGCCAGACGTAGTCGGCAGATTGCGCGCCAATCCAGGTCTCGTAGCTCACCAGCCCCGGCACGCCGCTGTCTTGTGGCAGGCGGTCGGCATCGCACAGCGCGACCCACTTCTTCACCTTGGGGCACTTGGCGTGCACCGCCTGCACCAGGGGCAGGAAGGTGAGGTCAAAACACATAATCTGGTCTTCAGCGTGGTTCATGATCCACGCGATTTGCTCAGGGTGCAGCCGTGGGTTCACCGTGTGCACCACGCGCCCTGAGCCGCTCACGCCAAAATACATCTCCATGTGGCGGTAACCGTTCCAGGCCAGCGTGGCCACGCGGTCGCTGAGCGCCAGGCCTTCTTTGTCCAGCGCGTTGGCGAGCTGGCGCGAGCGGGCCGCTAGGTCGCGGTAGGTGTAGCGATGGAGGTCGCCCTCGACACGGCGCGAGACGATTTCGCCGTCGCCATGGTGCCGCTCGGCAAACTCGATGAGCGAGGAAATCAAGAGTGGCTGACTCTGCATCAAACCCAGCATGTGTGCTCCTTCAAAGATTGTGGTTGGACGCATCCTAACGGCTCACACGATGCTGCATAGCAACATTCCTGCACGCAGGAGACAGGCGGGAGTAAGCATATGAAAGCCCTGCGCCCGGCAGACATTCCCCCGCACCGCCACAATGACCCGATGGCTTTGGAAGAACCCCTCATCGCAGACCCAAGTGCGTCTGCTCCCTCTCCCCGAACCGCTGGCGCGCCGGTCTGGCGGCCAGCCCTGGCCGATTTGGGCGAAACTTTCTACACCCGCCTTCCCGCCGTACCGCTGCCAGACCCGCACTGGGTTGCCACGGGCACGCAAGCCGCACACGATCTGGACATTTCAGCCTCTTGGCTAGCGTCGGACGATGCGCTGCACTTGTTGAGTGGCAATACAAGCCCACCGGGCAGCGACACCCTGGCCAGCGTCTACAGCGGCCACCAGTTCGGTGTATGGGCCGGGCAACTGGGCGATGGCCGGGCCCTTCTGCTCGGGGAGGTTGACACTCCCACGGGGCCGATGGAAGTGCAGCTCAAAGGCAGTGGCCTGACGCCCTACTCGCGCATGGGCGATGGGCGCGCCGTGCTGCGCTCAAGCATTCGCGAATTTCTGGTGAGCGAAGCCATGCAGGCGCTGGGCATTCCCACCACGCGGGCGCTGGCGCTTGTCGGCTCGCCCCTGCGCGTGCGGCGCGAAACCATGGAGACAACCGCCGTCATCACGCGCGCTGCGCCGAGCTTTGTGCGCTTTGGCCATTTTGAGCACTTTGCCGCTGCTGGCGAGCACGATGCGCTCAGGCGGCTAGCAGACCACATCATCGATCGCCACTACCCCGAATGCCGCACGGGCGCTGTGCTGGGCAATCCATACGCGGATTTTCTGCAGGCAGTCAGCGAGCGCACTGC
>JBQMQB010000188.1:0-2561 GCA_052172715.1 Giesbergeria sp.
ATGACTTTTGCGTGCAGCTTGCCCACGAACATGTCCATGACCATGTCGCCTTCGTTGAGGCGCAGCAGGCCGTGGTCCACGAACACGCAGGTCAGCTGATCACCAATGGCGCGGTGAATCAGCGCAGCCGCCACGGACGAGTCCACACCACCCGACAAGCCCAGAATCACCTCCTCGTCACCCACGTGTTTGCGAATCAGTGCCACGGCTTCGGCCACGTGGTCGCGCATGACCCAATCGGGCGTGACCTCGCAGATACCGAGCACAAAACGCTCAAGAATCGCCTTGCCTTGCTGCGTGTGCGTCACCTCGGGGTGGAACTGCACTGCGTAAAAACGGCGCGCTTCATCGGCCATACCTGCGATGGGGCAGCTGTCAGTGCTGGCCATGAGCCTGAAGCCTGGAGGCAGCTCGGTCACCTTGTCGCCATGACTCATCCACACATTGAGCATGCCGTGGCCATCAGGCGTGGTGAAGTCAGCAATGTCCTTGAGCAAGTCGGTATGGCCACGTGCGCGTACCGCGGCGAAACCGAATTCTCGCTGGTGGCCACTTTCGACCTTGCCGCCCAACTGGTACGCCATGGTTTGCATTCCGTAGCAGATGCCGAGCACAGGGACGCCAAGCTCGAACACGGCTACCGGCGCCTTGTCGGTCGTATCCTCGTACACACTGGCATGGCTGCCCGAGAGGATGACACCTTTGAGCGCACCATCCTTGGCATAGTCACGCACCCATTCGTCGGTGACATCGCACGGGTGCACCTCACAGTACACATGGGCTTCGCGCACACGACGGGCGATCAACTGGGTGACTTGGGAGCCAAAATCGAGAATGAGAATTTTCTGGTGTTGCATGGTGAGCGACAAAAAAAAACAAAGGCCCGAACACCGTGCACTGGGTTCGGGCCTGTGGAGCTGCTGCGTCAGTCGGCGCGGTAGTTCGGCGCTTCCTTGGTGATCTGCACGTCGTGCACATGGCTTTCGCGAATGCCTGCCGTGGTGATCTCGACAAACTCGGCCTTCTGGTTCATGTCGTCGATGGTGGAGCAGCCGCAATAGCCCATGGCGGCGCGCACGCCACCCGCCATCTGGTAGACGATGGACACCATGGAGCCCTTATAGGGCACGCGGCCCTCGATACCTTCGGGCACCAGTTTGTCGACGTTGGGGTTGCCTGTGGTCGACTCTTGAAAGTATCGGTCGGCACTGCCTTGCTGCATGGCGCCAATGCTGCCCATGCCGCGATAGCTCTTGTAGCTGCGGCCTTGGAAGAGGATGACTTCACCGGGCGCCTCTTCCGTCCCAGCAAACATACCGCCCATCATGATGGTGCTCGCTCCCGCGGCAAGCGCTTTGGCAATGTCGCCACTGAACCGCACACCTCCATCCGCAATCAGGGGCACACCGGTTCCGTGCAAAGCCGTGGCCACATTGTCGATGGCCATGATTTGCGGTACGCCCACTCCAGCAACGATGCGGGTGGTGCAAATCGATCCAGGACCAATGCCCACTTTTACTGCATCAGCACCCGCTTCGACCAAAGCCAGAGCAGCAGCGCCAGTGGCGATATTCCCGCCGATCACGTCGATGTGCGGATAGTTTTGCTTCACCCAGCGCACCCGCTCAATCACGCCCCGGCTGTGGCCGTGTGCCGTATCCACAACGATGGCATCCACACCAGCCTTGACCAGTGCTTCAACACGTTCTTCCGTGCCCTCTCCCACTCCCACGGCAGCCCCCACGCGCAGGCGGCCTGAAGCGTCGCGCGCGGCATTGGGGAAACTGGTCTGTTTGGTGATGTCTTTCACCGTGATCAGGCCCTTGAGTTCAAAGGCGTCGTTGACAACCAGAATGCGCTCAAGCTTGTGCTTGTTGAGAAGCGCCTTGGCCTCAGCCGGAGAAGTGCCATCGCGCTCGTTCACCGTAATGAGCTTTTCGCGCGACGTCATGATCTGGTGCACCTTGACGTCGTAACGTGTCTCAAAGCGCAGGTCACGCCCGGTCACGATACCGACCACTTTGCCGCCATCGCAAACGGGAAAACCCGAAATTCCAAGTTGCTCCGACAACTGCAGCACCTGCAGCACGGTATGTTCAGGTGTGATCACCACCGGATCGCGCACCACGCCAGACTCATAGCGCTTGACCTTGGCGACCTGAGCGGCCTGCTCCTGCGCAGTGAGGTTCTTGTGAACGATGCCGATACCGCCTTCCTGGGCGATGGCAATAGCCAAGCGCGCTTCGGTGACGGTGTCCATCGCAGCTGATACCAGCGGCAGATTCAGCCGGATATTGCGAGAAAACCGGGTGGCAAGAGAAGTGTCCTTAGGAAGGACCTGGGAATACGCTGGCACCAACAACACATCGTCGAAGGTGAGCGCTTTACCAAGAAGGCGCATGGGAAAGCTCCAAAAAAACGATTGTACCCGCCCCAATTGCGCGTGCCTGAACACCAAGTAGACGCTAAACTTGGAGTATGAAGATGCTCAAACTTTGCTTGGTGGCGCTCCTATGCGCTTGGTCTGCGCTCGCAGTGGCGCAATGGCAATGGATCGACAA
>JBQMQB010000188.1:2661-5086 GCA_052172715.1 Giesbergeria sp.
CGCGCCCAGACCATCATCGAGTCCGACTGCAAGCCCTAAGGTTCACGGTTTTTTTCGGGCAAACAGGCCCGCACTGCGTGCACCTTGGCGCGCAAAGCGTTCACGGCGCGCCGTTTTTGGGTCCACCCTGAGCGGTCGATAGATCTCCACCCGATCGCCATCGCGCAAAAGTCGGGTCAGCGGCGCAGCCTTTCCCCAGATTCCGACAACACCCGGCATGTCTTCTTGCCACATGCCGCTCTGGCGCAGAGCGTCGGCCACCCGCGAGCCTGCGGGAAGGCAGCCGCACCATTCCTGAATGGTGCTAGGTGCCGTACACAGCACCACCGCCACATTCAACCGCTGTGGTGCCGCACTGCTCTCAGCCATACACCTGTTCAGCGCGTTTGACGAAGGCATCCATGAGTGTGCCGGCAATGCGGTCAAACACCGGACCCACCACAGTCGCCAAAGGCGCGCTGCTGAACCCATAGTCCAGGTGCAGCCGTACGCGCGCCGCGCGCTCGCTGGCGTCTCCGAGGGGTTCGAAGTGCCAGTCGCCATTGAGGCGCGAGAACGGCCCCTTGACCAACTGCATTTGCACGCGTCGACCCACTTCATGCGTATTGCGGGTTACAAAGCTCTGGCGAAGACCTCCCATGGAAATCCCGATTTCGGCCACCACACCGGAATCCACCTGTTCCAACACACGGGCATGGTCGCACCACGGTAAAAATTCGGGGTAGCGGGCCACATCGGTGACCAGAGCAAACATTTCCTCCGGGCTGTACCAGATAAGGACGGATTTGTTGACGTTCTTCATAAAATGGGACTGCAGGGCACCATGCCTGGTTCCGGCCATGGCACCCCCTAGAATCAAGACTGCGCAAGAACAGCAATTGTAGGGAGGAGCGTCCGCACCCTCCGCTGGCGCATAAGCACGCATCCGATGGCCAAGAAACCTGATTCCAATTCCCGCATTGCCGACAACAAGAAGGCCGCGTACAACTATTTCTTCGAGGAACGCCTTGAGGCGGGCATGGTGCTGCAAGGTTGGGAAGTAAAGGCTCTGCGTGAAGGCAAAGTGCAGCTGACCGATGGCTACGTAGTGGTTCGCGAGGGCGAGCTTTACCTGATCGGTTGCCAGATCAATCCGCTCAAGACAGCCTCCACCCACGTCAGTCCTGAAGCTGCACGCACGAAAAAGCTGCTGCTGCATAAGGAACAAATCAAGCGGCTCATCACCAAGGTCGAGCAAAAAGGCTACACGCTTGTGCCCCTCAACCTGCACTGGAAGGATGGGCGCGCCAAATGCGAGATCGCGCTGGCCAAGGGCAAGGCGGAGCACGACAAGCGCAACACCATCAAAGACCGCGAGGGCAAGCGCGAGGTTGAACGTGTAATGAAAAGCCGCAATCGCTAAAGACGGCGCGTTTACCGACACCGGCGCTGCACTGCTCGCTCCTACAGTGGCTGCTTTGGCATCAGGAGCGTCGCATGAAAATTCTCACCACCGCCTTGGTCAGTACCGCATTGCTCGCGGGCTGCTCGTCTGGCATGTTCTCGCACTCCAAGGACTCGTCACCTGACATGCCCACACGTGCTGCCGATGGCTACTTGATTGGGCCAACCAGCCATACCTTGTACACCTTCGCCAAGGATGGCAACTCGGGCATCTCGAACTGCAATGACCAATGCGCCGTCAATTGGCCGCCGCTCGCAGTAGCGCCTACCGCCAAGCCCATGGGCGACTACACCATCATCACGCGCTCAGATGGCGCGCGGCAATGGGCGTTCCGCGGCCAACCGCTGTACTACTTCACCAAGGACACGAAGTCAGGCGACACCATAGGCGATGGTGTGGCGGGAAACTGGAAAATCGTTCGGCCGTGAATCAGGAGCAGTTCTAGGAGCCCGCCAACGCCGTTAGACAAGCGCCGCCAGCGGGTGCGCCCATGTAGGCCATGGACTTTCAAAAAATGGCGCCACCATCTCGGGCAACACCTCTTCGATGCGCGCGGGATTCCATTTGGGCGCCTGGTCTTTGTCGACCGCCAACGCGCGAATACCTTCAAGGGTTTCGCTCTGGCCGGGCCGCAGGTAGAAGCAATGGCGCACCATATCGCGCTCCATGCGCAGATCGTCCGCCAGAGCCATGCTGCGAGCGCGGCGGATTTGCTCCAGCACCACACCGAGCATCAGCGGTGAACGCTTGCGCAGCGTGGTTGCGGTGTGGCGCTGCCAGTCACCATCAGCGGCTTCCAACGCCGCAATGATTTCACCGACGCTTGCGAGCGAGAAATATTGATCAATTAAGCCTCTAGCGCTTATGTCATATGCGTTAACAGCTATCATTTTTGAATGAACCAGCGCCTTAACTGCATCGGAGTTCGCAAAATTCTGGGTGCCCAGTGCGTCCCACAGCGGCCCCTGCGCATCGAGGGCA
>JBQMQB010000189.1:0-5068 GCA_052172715.1 Giesbergeria sp.
CAGGGCCTGGATCAACAGCTCAAGGGAATGGGTGGCGGGCATAGCGGAAATTTCGACAAATCAACGGTGTCTCGGTTTCTATTTTCAGCCCCGCCCTCAAGGGCGTAGCGGGCGGGATGAGCTGCTAGGCGCCCGGAACGCAGGAACCGCAACGTACTTGCTGTACGCGAGGATTCCGAGCACCGCGCAACGACGCAGATCGCCCGCCCGGTAGCCAGCGCACTAGAAAGGGAATTTCATGCCGCCGGGGAGTCCTGGCATCCCTGCCGTCAGCTTGCCCATCTTCTCCTGCGACGTGTCTTCTGCCTTGCGCACTGCAGCGTTGAACGCAGCAGCCACGAGGTCTTCCAGCATGTCCTTGTCTTCGGCCAGCAGGCTGGGGTCGATGGTGATGCGCTTGACATCGTGCTTGCAGGTCATCAAGACCTTCACCAGCCCAGCACCTGCCTCGCCTTCGACCTCCACGTGCGCCAGTTCGTCCTGCGCCTTCTTGAGGTTGTCCTGCATGGTCTGCGCCTGTTTCATGAGGCCGGCAAGTTGTCCTTTGTTGAACATGGGAATTTCCTTTTTCTGATCGATGAAATGGGGATGCAGTCTGGCCGTTACAACGGCCGGATACTGCCTGGAACAATTTTCGCGCCATGTTGCTGCACCATGGCCTGCACAAAAGAGTCGTTCGTGACGATTTCCCGGGCGCGCTCCAGAGCAGCATTTTCCTGCGCGGCGTTGCGGCGGGCGGGCGAGTCGCTCACTTTGCCGATTTCTACGCTGATGCGCTCTGCGTGGCCCGCTGCCGCCAGAGCGCCGCCCAGGCGTTCGCGCGCGGTGCTCTGGTTCAGGGATTCGCGCTCTACGCGCAGCAGCCAATGACCACCGTCACGCGCGATGAGCTGGGACTGCAGCGCCAACTCGCGCACCAGTGCAGTGACAGATTCGGCAGCAATGAGCTGCTGCACCACGCGGTGCCAGCAATCGCCCTCTTCGCTGCCCACTTGCGGGGCCTCCGCAGAGGCTTCGGCGCGCGGCTGCAGGCGTGGACCAGGTTCGGGCATCTCACGCACCGGCACGCTGAGCACCTGGGGAGCAATTGGCGGTTGCGCTACAGGCTCCGTACTGGAGACTGCGGGCGGCACCACGGCCTCATCCACTTCGTTTTGTATAGCATCGAATGTAGATGGGGCCTGCGATAATGCCCTATTTTCTTCAACATTTTCCACAGCCACCACCGCCTGTGTCGGCAGCGGCACTGCCACTTCCGCGGCAGGCATAGGACGGGCCTGTTCTACAGCTTCAGCTACCGGTGGAGTTTTTTTTTCTGCCGCGCCGCCCGTGGGCTTGAAGGCCAGCAGGCGCAGCAGCACCATGGTCAGCGCCGCGTACTCGTCGGGCGCAAGACCCAGCTCAGTGCGGCCATGCAGGCACATGCTGTAGAGCAACTGGGTTTCATCGGGGGGCAACAGTGCGGCAAGCCGCGCAGTTTCCAGGGCTTCGGCGTCGTCTTCCCCGGACTGTCGGTGGCCAGGCACGGCCTGCAGCACCGCCATACGCTGCAGCAGGGCGGCCATATCCTCCAGCGCGGCAGCAGCCGACAGTCCGTGCAGGCGCAGCGCCTCGGCGGTTTCGACCACGGTGCGGCCATCGCCGCGCGCCAAGGCGTCGATAAGCTGGGTGACGTGCGAGCGGTCTACGCTGCCCAGCATTTGGCGAACCTGGGCTTCCTCGATGCGACCACTGCCAAAGGCGATGGCCTGGTCGGTCAGCGAGAGCGCATCGCGCATGGAGCCGCGCGCACCACGCGCCAGTAAGCGCAGCGCCGCTGGCTCAGCCGCGATCTGCTCGGCGGCGAGCACGTGAACGAGGTGCTCCTGCACCGTGTCGGGCGCCATGGGCCGCAGGTTGAACTGCAGACAGCGCGAGAGCACCGTCATCGGCACCTTCTGCGGGTCGGTGGTGGCGAGCACGAACTTGAGGTATTCGGGGGGCTCTTCCAGCGTCTTGAGCATGGCATTGAAGGCGTGCCCGGTGAGCATGTGCACCTCGTCGATCATGAAGACCTTGAAGCGCCCTTGGACCGGTTTGTACACGGCCTGCTCCAGCAGGCCCTGCACTTCATCCACACCCCGGTTCGACGCAGCATCGAGTTCGGTGTAGTCCACAAAGCGGCCGGCATCAATGGCCGTGCAGGCTGCGCAGACGCCGCAGGGCACGGCGGTGATGCCGCCCTGCCCGTCCGGCCCCTGGCAGTTGAGCGACTTGGCCAGAATGCGCGAAACGGTGGTCTTGCCCACGCCGCGCGTGCCGGTGAACAGGTAGGCGTGGTGCAGCCGCTGCTGGGTGAGCGCATTGGTCAGCGCCTGCACGACATGCTGCTGGCCCACCATTTCACCAAAATTGCGTGGGCGGTACTTGCGGGCGAGCACGAGATAGGACATGTGGCAGGATTCTATGTGGCTACGGCGCTCAGACCACTCTGCCTTCATCGGATCTTCATCTTGCACTGCGAAGATCGAGTGTCGTTACACAGAAAACCCGCCATGAATACACACACCGTCAACGCTCACTACAGCCGCTGCTCCATTGCCCTGCACTGGCTGATGGCCGTGCTGCTTGTCGCCACCGCCTCCGTCATTGAGTTGAAGGGGATTTACCCCAAGGGCAGTGCCGGGCGTGACCTACTCAAGTCGGTGCATTTCATGCTGGGCCTCTCGGTTTTCGGCCTGGTGTGGCTGCGCCTACTGGCACGCGCGCGGGGCAATACGCCCGCCATCACACCGCCCCCGCCCGCATGGCAGGCTATGCTGGGGCTCCTGGTTCATCTTGGGTTGTACGTGCTGATGATCGGCCTGCCGCTCCTGGGCTGGCTGGCGCTGAGCGCCAACGGGGCGCCCGTCACCCTGCCCGGCGGGCTGGCGCTCCCCCTGCTGCCCATCGCTGAGAGCAAAGAAACGGCCCGTTGGATTAAAGATTTGCATGAAACCGGCGCCACGGTGGGCTATGTGCTGGTCGGTCTGCATGCCGCTGCCGCGCTGGTGCACCACTACCTGCAGCGCGACAACACATTGCTGCGCATGCTGCCTGGCGCGCGCTGAAAGGAGCGAGGCGCATGGCTTACAATCGGCAGTGACGGGCCCCCCCGCATGGTGAAGCGGCCAACCGGGTCAGGTGGGGAACCAAGCAGCCCTAACTGTGGAGCCAGTGCCGGGGTAAGGCTCGTCAACTTCTTCTTGCCAGGCGTCAGTCTCTGTGACGTCGGCCCCCTCTCTCTCAATGCCGCTTGCGGCGGGCTTTCTGAGCAGGCGCAGCCACCTTAGCCTCGCCTGCCTTCTTGCCGCCAAGGCGCGATTCTGTGCCTTTCACCAGCCGCGCAATGTTCTCTTTGTGCCGCCAAGCGAGCAGGCTCGACATCACCACGATGGCTGCGGCGATGCTGCGCTCGGCGTCCCACACCACACCGCCGAACATCAGGTAATACACCGGTGCAAACAGCGCGCTCGCCAGCGAGGCAAGCGACGAATAGCGAAAGAAAACCGCGATGATCAGCCAGGTGGCCGCTGTCGCCAGCCCGAGCCAAGGGCTGAAGCCCACCAGCACGCCCAGCGCCGTGGCCACGCCTTTACCGCCCTGAAAGCGGAAAAACACCGGCCAGAGATGGCCGACGAAGGCGGCCAGTCCCACAAGTGCCTGCGTGCCGTCCTCCAGTCCATACGGCGTGCCAAACCAGCGCACCAGCACAACCGGCAGCCAGCCTTTGGCGGCATCGAGCAGCAGCGTGACGATGGCCGCTGCCTTGCTGCCCGAGCGCAGCACGTTGGTGGCGCCGGGGTTCTTACTGCCGAAGGTGCGCGGATCTGCCAGTCCCATGGCACGGCTGACCACCACGGCAAAGGAAAGCGAGCCGAGCAAATAAGCGGCGATGACGGCGGCAATGCTGAGAGCAACAGGCACGAGAAAGACTCCAAAAAATCAGACCTACACGGCAATCTGCCTGCACCCGACGCACGTCAGGGGCGGCGCGCCATTCTGCCAGCCGCAACGCGGGCCCGCTCTGCTGCGCCTACATCTCCAATGCGCACTGCACCAGCTTCGCGCCCAGCAATTGCACGCAAACCTGCGGATCGAGCTGCACCAGAAACCCGCGCCGCCCGCCGTTGATGGCAATACTCGGCAGCGCCAAGATGCTCTCTTCGATGTAGACCGGCATCTCACGGCGCGTGCCAAAGGGCGAGGTGCCGCCCACCAGGTAGCCGCTGTGGCGGTTGGCCACTTCGGGCTTACAGGGTTCGACCGATTTGGCGCCGATCTGGCGCGCGAGGTTCTTGGTGGACACCGTGCGGTTGCCGTGCATCAGCACCAGCAGGGGTTTGGCATCTTGGTCCTGCATGACCAGGGTTTTGACAACAGTGAACGGGTCGAGCCCCAGCACCTGCGCGCTGTGCTGAGCGCCGCCGTGTTCCAGGTAGTCGTACACATGGCCGGTGAATGCGATGCCGTTGGCCCGCAGCAGCTGCGTGGCAGGCGTTTCGCTGACGTGCGCCGACTTTTCCTTGCGCGCCATGGTGCCTCACCTTTTCTGAGTTTGCGATTCAATTTTGATAGCTGGTTGCGCTTGTGCATCAAGAGAAAAGGCCGAAATAGCCTAGGACTCATCGGGTTCGCCGCCCAAAGGATCTTCTCGGCTGAGGCAGCAGCAAAATTCGCCTGACAGTCCCTTACGACCTATTGCAGTGCTTCACCAGCGTCGGTCTCCACTGGCCGCATTTGCCAAGCGTTATGGGCGGCAGTCAAGCACAAGATGCAAAGCACGACCCCGAGCCCCAAAGGATACTCGCGGGCACCTCGGTGTGCGCGCCCAATGCCTGCCACAACGTGAAGATGAAGTTCAGCAACAGCCAAGCCACGAACAGCTGGAGCGCGGAGGCGCTGCGCCGCTGCCAGCACTTGCCGCCCCGCCAAGCGGCGCGCTGCAGAGTCGAAACGGCCGATTGATTTCGCCTGTGGGGCCCTAGATTCACTGCCGGAGGGCGAGGCGCTTTCAACAGGCGACGCCACCGCCGTCTGCAGCAGCAAG